>JAQWQN010000094.1 GCA_029244465.1 Pseudomonadales bacterium | reverse complement strand
CGCATGAATTCGCCGACAGTTATTGGCTCGAACACAGCCTTAAAAAGCGTTGCTCAAACTCTAGGCCGCTATAAGCGTACAGTGAACAACAGACAAAGAACATGACCATACTCGCATACGGATTAAACTACCGCACAGCTTCCATAGAGCTCCGTGAGCGCGTCGCGTTTCCCGAAGAGAGTATCGCAAGTGCGGTGAGCCAAGTAGTCACAGATATCCACGGTTTGCGTGAAGCGGCCCTACTTTCCACCTGCAATCGCACTGAGCTCTATTGCGCCCTGGAACCAGGCACTGAACCGGAGATCGCAGAATGGCTAAGCGATCATCGCGATATCAGCACTCACGAGCTAAGTGCAGTCACCTACCAACATTGGGACCAGGATGCTGCCAAGCATCAGATACGAGTAGCATCGGGGCTCGACAGTCAGGTGCTCGGCGAACCGCAGATACTCGGTCAGATTAAAACCGCATACGAAATCGCGCGACAGAGTGGCACCCTCGGGCCGGAATTGAATCTTCTCTCCCAAGTCATTTTACGCACCGCCAAAGAAGTCCGCACACAGACGGAGATCGGTAAAAATCCAATTTCCGTGGCTTACGCGGCCGTCCAGCTCGCACAGCAGATATTTACCGACCTGGGAAAGAAGTCGGCACTTCTACTCGGCGCCGGTGAAACTATCGATCTTGTTGCTGAATATCTACGCGCCCAAAATCTTGCTCACATCGGTATCGCCAACCGAACCCTCGCTAACGCCGAAGTGCTCGCCGCCAAATACGGCGCCGAGGCAATGCAGCTAACCGACATTTCATCACGACTCGCGGAATTCGATATCGTGATTGCTTCAACAGGCTCGACCTTACCTGTGGTTGGAAAAGGTGCGGTTGAGGCTGCGATCAAGCAACGACGGCGCAAACCGATTTTCATGGTCGATATCGCAGTGCCTAGAGATATAGAGGCAGAAGTCGGCAGCTTACCGGACGTCTACTTGTACTCGATCGATGATCTTACGCAAATTATTGAAGAAAACATGCAGCAACGCCGAGTGGCTGCTGCAAACGCCGAAACGTTTGTCCTCGACGGTGCTAGTCACTACCAAAGAGAACGTCGCGTACAGCTGGGGCAATCCGTGTTAACAAGTTTTCGCAGTCAAGCGCAGACACTGCAAAGTGCCGAACTCGAGCGCGCGTTGAAAGACTTAGAAAACGGTATACCCCCTGAAGAAGTCCTAAGCCGACTTAGCCGCAATCTAACAAACAAGTTGATTCATGCTCCAACAATGGCTATCAGAAATGCCAGCGCCGAAGGCCAAGCAGACCTCTTGGAATACTGCCGAACCATTTTTGGGCTATCGACAGAGAACCACGCGGGTGTTCCCGACAATGCCCAAAACCAACAACGCGCAGAAACGGATAAGCACTAACTCATGGAACTCAGCCAGTCCATGCTCGCCAAGTTGGCGGGTCTAAACGATCGCTATGATGAAGTCTCAGCCTTGCTGGCAGATCCAGAGGTCATGGGTGAACGTAACACGTTCACAGCGCTCTCGAAGGAATATGCAGAACTTGAACCCGTCGTGAGGTGTTATCGAGATGTGACTAAGCTAGAAGAAAATCTTGTGGAGAGTCGAGAGTTACTTGCGGGCGAGTCAGACAGCGAAATGCGTGAGTTGGCACAAGAAGACATCAACGAGACAACAGCGAAGATCAGGCAGTTATCAGACGAACTTACCGTTCTTTTGTTACCTCAGGATCCAAATGATCACTCAAATGTTTTTTTGGAAATCCGTGCTGGGACCGGCGGCGATGAAGCCGCGATTTTTTCAGGCGATCTTTTTCGGATGTACACCAAATACGCTGAAACAAAAGGATGGCGTTTAGAAGTGCTCAACGAGCGCCAAGGCGAACACGGGGGTTTCAAGGAAGTCATCTCCCGCATCGAAGGAAAAGAGGTCTACAGCCAGCTCAAATTCGAATCGGGTTCTCATCGTGTGCAACGAGTTCCTGAAACCGAGTCCAAGGGTCGCGTCCACACTTCCGCTTGCACCGTAGCAATTTTGCCAGAGGTAGACGAAATAGATTCGATCGACATCGAGAAGAAAGACATCCGCGAAGACACCTTTAGAGCATCGGGTGCTGGCGGCCAGCACGTCAACAAAACCGACTCCGCTATCCGGTTAACGCACCTGCCATCGGGCACTGTTGTCGAATGCCAAGACGAGCGCTCACAACACAAAAACCGTGCGCGCGCAATGTCATTGCTACAAGCAAAGCTGCTAGATACAGCCCGTGCGGCCCAGGAGTCAGAACAGGCAGAGAACCGACGTCAGCTGGTCGGTTCCGGCGATCGATCGGAGAAGATTCGCACCTATAACTTCCCTCAGGGACGGATCACCGATCACCGCATAAATCTCACGCTGTATAAGCTTGATGAAGTCATTCATGGCGACTTGGACTCTGTAGTGCAACCGTTGATTCAAGAACATCAAGCAGACCAGTTAAAGAGTCTTGGTAACGACGGATGACTTCCGTTGGTAGATGGTTAGAGACCTGCCATATTGACCGTCGAGATGCAGAAATACTCCTGAGAGAATCTCTCGGTATCAACCGCAGCAAAATTATCACAGAGCCCGAAGCTTTAATTTCATCGGCACTTGAGACACATCTCAATGATCTGGCGAAGTCGGTAAGATCGGGCTTACCGCTCGCTTACGCAATCGGTCACTGGGAGTTTTGGGGACTCACCCTAAAACTCAATGAGTCGACACTTATTCCACGCCCAGACACGGAACTCATCGTCGAACTCAGCCTCGCTCGAACCCCCACCTCAGGCACCCTTCTGGAGTTGGGAACTGGCTCTGGCGCGATCGCGATCGCACTCTCTAAAACCCGCCCAGACATATGCCTAACAGCAACAGATATCGTACCGCTGGCGGTAGCCACCGCGAAAGAAAACGCCAAATCGCACAATGTCGAAATTCACTTTACGCAAACGGATTGGTTCGAGGGACTTAACGACATCTATGATGTAATCATCAGCAACCCGCCTTATGTCGCATCCGACGATCCACATCTCGCGGCACTCAGCCACGAACCCCAAACGGCTCTTGTCGCCGGGCCTGAGGGTCTAGATGACCTTCGACACATTATCAGCCAGGCACCCAACTACCTACGGCCCACCGGACAATTGTTACTCGAGCATGGCCACGACCAAGGGTCTGCTGTTCGTCGGCTATTTGCCGAAGCCGGCTTCCAAAACATCGAAACTCATAGAGATCTCGGAGACAATGAACGGGTGACGACAGGTTATATCCAATGAACGACGACGAACTGCTGCGCTATAGCCGCCAAATCATGTTGCCGGACTTCGATGTGGCTGGGCAGGAGCACCTCGCGGAAGCGACCGCGCTTATCATCGGACTCGGAGGACTCGGTTCTCCAGCCTCGCTGTACTTGGCCTCTGCCGGGGTAGGCCATTTAATCCTCTGCGATAACGATGAGGTCGACCTATCCAACCTACAGCGACAGATCGTCCATACAACCGATCGAATTGGTATGAACAAAGCAGAATCTGCTCGTCACCTGCTACTGGAAATTAATCCGCATTGCCATGTAACCACCGTCGGCCACCGCCCAGACAAAAGTGAGCTCGAAGCATTGATCAAGCAAGCTACCGTGGTTCTCGATTGCACCGACAACTTCAGTTCTCGCTTCGCGATCAACGCAGCCTGCTGGCACGCAAGCACACCCCTTGTCTCAGGTGCAGGCATACGCTGGGAAGGTCAGGTCGCAGTCTTTGATCCGAGACAAGACAACGCACCATGTTACAGCTGCCTCTACGACGAAGTGGATGATTCCGCACTCAACTGCTCCGAGAGCGGCGTCATAGCACCTCTTGTCGGCATCATTGGTGCCTGCCAAGCGCTAGAGGCGATCAAAGTTGTCACCGGCGTAGGGGAAACATTAGTCGGGAAGATTCTCTATTTCGATGGTAAGTACACAGAGTGGCGAACGCTTGTTCTCAATCGCCGAGTTGGTTGTCCTGTTTGTAACCCAGGCTAATCTAAGACTTCGAGTTCATACCGAGCTAGCAGGTTTCCTATCAATACCGACTTCACAGCATCAATCGAGACCGAAGCGAAATTTGCGACCTGTGTCACTTCTACTCCAAACAGTCCACAGGGATTAATTCTCGAAAAAGGCTCTAGATCCATATCTACATTGAGGCTCAAGCCGTGATAGGAACAGCCTTTCCGTACCCGGAGTCCCAATGACCCTATCTTATCGCCATTTATGTACACGCCAGGCGCATCTGCTCTAGGAGCGGCGTCAATATTGTATGCGCCGACCGTCGCCACCATCGACGCTTCTATATTGGTCACAAGGTCGCGAACACCTATCTTCAGACGTCGCAGATCAAACATTAAATACCCGGTTATCTGTCCTGGACCGTGGTAAGTCACTTGGCCACCGCGGTCAGTTTGCACGACAGGGATATCTCCTGGTGCAAGGAGGTGCTCCGCCTTGCCAGCTTGTCCTTGTGTAAACACGGGCTCATGCTCGGTAATCCAAATTTCGTCGAGGGTCTTCAGATCACGATTTTCGGTGAATACCTGCATTTTTCGAAAAACAGGCTCATAACGCGTGAGTCCCAGGTCTCGCAAGATGACCGGCGTTTTCACAAAACCAACCTGACACTGGTCAGGGCAACAAGATCAGCATGCAGCGCTTTAAGCTGTTCTTCTCCTGTTGCGACGATTGTTACCCGCACGGATTCGTAATTACCTTTCCGACTCTGTCTTATACTAATCTGGTCAGGGGTCACTTCGGGCGCGTAGTTGCGGACAACCGCAAGAATATCTGCGATAGATGCCGGATCCCGATCGCCGATGATTTTAATCGGATACTCGCAGGGGAACTCGATTGTTGACTGATCCGTCAATCTTCCCCGCCAAAAAGCTGTGAGAAAAAGAGTCCAACGAAATCGCCAAATCGGCCAAATATGCCGGCTTCCGGAACATCTTCCAGCACTAAAAGCGGCGCCCTGTAGAGTACGTCTTCAGCAAGACTAAGGGTTATCTCCCCAACTTGGTCGCCCCGGGAAAGCGGTGCCTCGAGCAGCTTGGGTACTTCCAAATTCACTTCGATATTTTTGTAATAGCCACGCGGGAACGTTAGCGTCACATCCTCTGCCAAACCTAGGCTCACCGTTTCGGCTTCGCCATAGAAAAGGTCATGCTCCTTCAACGCCACGTCTTTCTCATAGAGCGTTTGCGTTTCGAAATAACGGAACCCGTAGGAGAGCAGCTTCTGGCTTTCTCGCATGCGTGCTTGGTCGCTATCCGTACCCATGACAACCGATACGAGGCGCATCCCTTCTCGAACAGCGGAGGCCACTAAACAATAACCCGCCGCCCGGGTATAACCAGTCTTCACGCCATCAACCGTCTTGTCTCGCCACAACAAGTCATTGCGATTGGGTTGTTCAATATCATTGAATGTAAAAGACCGCTCGCTATACGTCGCATAATGTTCTGGAAAGCGATTGATCAGGTCGCGTGTTAACAACGCCATATCCCAGGCAGAACTATAGTGCTCATCATCGGGCAAGCCGGTGGCGTTGCGGAAATGGCTATTTTTCATGCCGAGTACGCTGGCCTGTTGATTCATCATGTCAGCAAATGCACTTTCACTCCCGGCTATGTGCTCAGCGATCGCGATGCTCGCGTCGTTACCCGACTGAATAACGATGCCTTTCATTAGATCCGACACTTGGACTTTTGTCCCTTCGCGAATAAACATTTTTGATCCACCCGTCCGCCACGCACGAATCGAGATAAGAACCTCATCCATGGGGCTAATTCGTCCCGCCGATATTTCTTGCGCCGCGAGAAAGGCGGTCATAATTTTGGTCAGACTTGCAGGGGCTTTTCGCTCATGGGGATTGTGCTCAACGAGGACTTTTTGCGAGGTCGCATCAATCAGTAGGTACGATGTCGCGTTAATTGTGGGCGGGGGCGGAATGATCGGTGCGGCCGCACAGACCAACCCCGTATAGCACATGGCAAGTAAGCTACAGATAAAAGTTGTCGTCCCACGGAACACTCTAAACAATTGCGTCATACAAAAATCCCAAATAGTCGAGCGTATTTTAGCAATCCTTGAGCACCTCAGTGCACAGGAATCAATCTTGGGCGACCATAGTCCGCAGCTTGCAAAACACTCTGCAAACGGTCTAGGGCTGCACCTTCTTTAACGGGACCCAACTGAACTCTATATAGCCCATCCTTGGCGGTACGGATTACAACACCCGCAAAGCCGGTCAGTGCCGCAATCTCTTCCTTACTCGCGTCTGCGCTTGGCAACCGAACGTAGCCGCCAGCGTGGACCAGATAGCTCGCGGTTTCGACCACCTCGTTATACGGTTCTACCACCTCAATACGGACTCGGGCGGTCCCTTTGTCGTGGAACCCCAGCTTCACTGCCGCCGCGTAAGACAAATCGATCACCCGATTTTCGTGAAACGGGCCACGATCATTTACACGCACGATGGTTTTTTTTTCATTGCCTAAATTTGTTACCCGAACATAAGTTGGCAGAGGCAAGTGCTTGTGCGCTGCAGTCAGCTGGTAGACGTCAAACCGTTCTCCGTTCGATGTCTGTCGGCCGTGGAATTTGGTACCGTACCAAGAGGCAATTCCCTCTTGACGAAAGTCGTGCGCTGAAGCCATTACCCGGTAGGATTTGCCTCGCACCGTATAGACTGGTCCATTACCTCCGCGGCTTTTAGCCTCAGCCACTATTTGCGGATCAGGCAACCTCGCAAGGCGTTGAATCGTGTCAGTACTTGTTCGTGGCGCCTTGTCGTGTTCCCGTTCCGGTAGCGACGAAATGGGTGACGACGCACAGCCGACAAGCAACAAGGGCAGGCAAAGCCAGCTCAGGGGCCGATCGAGTAGCGACCAATTCATATCATCCAGCTGCATACCGAGCCTTGATCAGATCGGCCAAATGATGCACCGCCAACGCATAGAGATGACTGCGGTTGTATCGCGTAATCACGTAGAAGTCCGGCAGCGCCAACCAATATTCGGGGCCCTCGTCACCCGTTACTTCATACAGTTTTGCAGGCAAATCCTCCGCTAGGTTGCCAACGCCAACACCGAGCTTCGCATAGTCGCCCACCGTCAGGGTCTGCTCGAGTCCGCTGTCCAGATATTCGAGCCCGAGTGGTCGTTCGAGGCCAACCTGCAGAGCCCGCGTATGATCGCCTTGCCAATGGTGACGATGGAAGTAGTTAGCGATGCTACCTATTGCATCAACCGGATTCGCCCAAATGTCCCGGACCCCGTCGTCATCAAAATCGACCGCATAGTAGCGATAACTCGATGAAATAAATTGCCCATAACCCATCGCACCGGCATACGACCCTGTCAACGTTGTCGGATCTTTGTCCTCTTCACGCGCGAGGAGCAGAAATTCCGTCAGCTCTTTACGAAAAAATGAAGCGCGAGGCGGATAGTCAAATCCCAGTGTCATTAACGATTCGAGCACCGGATAGGTTCCCGTTATGCGACCATACCGGGTCTCGATGCCAAGAATTGCGACAATAATCTCTGGTGCAACAGAGAACGTCTGTGCGGCACGAGCTATTGTGTCCGCGTGTTTATGCCAGAAAACAGCACCTTCGGCTATTCGCTGCTCATCGACCAAATGCCGCTTGTATCGTGCCCACGTCCAAACCTTTTCAGCCGGTTTGGAGATTCGTTCAATAATGTCGGCACGGTATTCAACCGCACTCAACAAAGCCTTTAACTCATCTGCTTTGAACCCATGCTCCGACGTCACCGTCCGAACATATTCCGCCACATCTGACCGAACCGCATAATTTCCACCTTCGGGTGCAGAGCTTGCGTTCTCAGCCCACGCGAGCGAAGTAACAAACGCAGGGACAAGTATCGAAACAATTAGACGTACAAACATATCGAGTTAACTACCAGGCTTTGTGAGTTCGAATGGCCATGATAAGACCAAAACCGGCCATCAGCGTGATTGCAGACGTACCACCATAACTGACCAAAGGCAGCGGCACACCGACTACAGGCAAAAGTCCGCTCACCATCGCAATGTTAACAAACACATAGACAAAGAAGGTTAGAATTAACGCACCCGACAGGAGACGACCAAAGGTCGACTCCGCGCTAACCGCTAAAAAGAGTCCTCGCGAGATAATCAGCAGATACAGAACCAGCAAAATCAAAACTCCGACCAAGCCAAGCTCTTCGGCGATCACTGCAATAATGAAATCCGTCTGCGCTTCAGGTAAAAAGTCTAAATGACTTTGCGTACCCTCTAACAAGCCTTTACCCCATATCCCTCCAGAACCGATCGCCGTTGTCGACTGCATGATATTCCAACCGGCGCCAAGCGGATCGCTTTCCGGGTCAAACAAGGTGAGGATTCTCTGACGTTGGTAATCTTGCAATGTATACCAAAGGCCTGGTGCAGCCGCTGCAAAACCCAAAGCTACGTACGCCATCCATCGCCAGGGAAGACCCGCTAAAACGACCACCGCAAAACCAGCCCCGGCGACTAAAATGCCAGTGCCTAAATCTGGTTGCATGATAATAAGACCCGCTGGAACAGCCACGATACCGAGTGCTACACAAACGTCTTTGAATGATGGCGGCAGAGGTCGCTCGTGGAAGTACCATGCAACCGCAAGTGGAACGGCAATCTTCATGAGTTCAGACGGCTGAAAACGCGTGAGGCCCGGGATTTCAAGCCATCGCTGGCTGCCCTTAACAGTGACGCCAATGAGCAATACTAAGACCAGTAACAAAACGCCAGCCAAATATATGAAAGGCGCCCACCTAACATACAACCTAGGCGGTAACTGCGCTGCAATAAACAAACCTATGAATGCCAACCCGAGTCGGAGCAGCTGCGCTTGGAACAAACTTTGATTTTGGTCAACCGCGCTGAACAGAACTACCAGCCCATAGAAGACAATCAATCCCAGTAGCAGCAACAGCATTGGATCAATATGAACTGAGTGCAGCCACGAATTAGCGACACTTCGCTCATGCTCTGGCAGGCTTCTTATGAAGTCGCGTGCCACTTATCGTACCGCTAACCGCGGCAACAAGTAGGCGTCGATCACTTCTCTGGCGACCGGTGCGGCGACAGCACTGCCACCACCGCCATTCTCAACCAGAACCGCCAATGCAATCACTGGTTTCTCTACCGGCGCGAAGGCAATGAACCAAGCGTGTTTACGATTGAATTCCTCTAAGTCTTCTTCTTTGTATTCCTGTCCCTGTTTGATTTCAACCACTTGAGCCGTCCCGGACTTTCCCGCCATACGGTAGGAGATGTCACGACCGATGTAAGCCCATGCGGTACCGTTCCCTCGAAATCCCTTATTACCGCGATGTACGACCGCTTCCATTGCTGACACCATATTTTCCCAGTCTTCTGTCGATGGACCGCTGATATTGGGTAAGCTACTGCGCGTATCCGCCTCTATAAGCATAGAATCTGACGCCAGCAACATCCGCGGACGTACCATCTTGCCTCGATTGGCCAACGTGGCCGCAACCATCGCCATTTGTAGCGGCGTAACTAAGAGATCGCCCTGCCCGATCCCCATGTTAACGTTGTCACCGGGATACCAAATCTCACCTTTGTAGCCCTTTTTCCAAATTGGATCGGGTAACAGACCAACACTGGCCCCTGCCACATCGACAGCAAGATTTCGCCCGAAGCCAAACTGGCGAGAAAAATCGATTAGCTGCTCCGCCTTCATGCGGCTGGCAATGTCATAAAAAAAGACATTAGAAGACCGATAGATCGCCCGGTATAGATCGACTTTCCCTTGCCCACCCGAGTTATTGGTGCGCCAACTCCAGTCTCGGTAAAGACGCTTTTGCCCTGGCAGGCGAAAGGCACCTGTATCGTGGATGACCTCATCCCAGCTAGTCACTTCGTTAACAACAGCCGCTAAACCAACGACGGGTTTAAACGTCGAGCCAGGCGCGTATTGCCCATTAATCGCGCGATTGAACAAGGGTTTGTACTTAGAGCCACTGATCTCGCCAAATTCATTACCGGACATCCCAGTGATAAAAAGGTTCGGGTCGTAAGCTGGCTGGCTAACCATTGCAAGTACACCACCCGATCGCGGGTCGAGCGCGACAACCGCACCGCGACTTTGACCTAAAGCAGCACTCGCGGCGATCTGCAACCGATTATCCAGATGCAAAGTAATGTTATGTCCGGCAATTGGTGGCTGAATGTCTAAAACCTGACGAATACGTCCGTGTGCATCCGTTTCCACTTGTTGATAACCAACTTCGCCGTGCAGAGACCGTTCGTAGAAACGTTCAACCCCTAACTTACCGACGAATCGAGTACCGCTATAACGGACCTGATCCAACGTCGCTAAGTCTGCTTCGTTTACCCGACGAACGGACCCAATCGCATGCGCCAGCAAATCGCCAAAGGGGTAATAGCGTATCTGCTCTGCAATCACTTCAACACCTACGAATTCGTGGCGGTTAACGGCCAATAACGCAATTTCTTCTTCATTCAGTGCATCGCGCAGAACAATTGGTTCGTAGGGTCTGCGTTTTCGGAACAGGCGTTTTTCGAACTCTGTTATCTCGGCCGGTGTAATACCAACAATGACGCTGACCTTCTGCATCATCCGTGCAAGATCGTCGATACGTTCTGTCACAAAAGCCAAACTCGAACTGACTCGATTGTCCGCGATCACCTCGCCATGCCGGTCGAAGATCAAACCTCGTGGCGGCGCCAACGGCTGAACTTGTATCCGGTTATGATCGGAACGTGTCTGATAGGTTTGAAATTCCCAAACTTGCAACTGCACCATTCTCAGCACCAACACACCAATCAGCACAAGCACGCCCACAAAGAGAATTGCTGCACGATTGAAAAACATCTGTTTTTCACGAATCGGGTCTTTTAGAGCTAGTTTTACCACGATGCCCTCTTAAGCCCTGTGGTAGGGGTGTCCAGTACTGATCGTCCAAGCTCGATACAACGTTTCGGCGAGCAGGACTTTCACTAGATGATGCGGCAGCGTTAGTGCCGATAGCGCCATCATCTCATTCGCCCGCTCTTTAACATCATCGGCCAAACCATCAGAACCACCGATTGTAAATACGACGTCAGAACCCTGCATCTGCCAAGCTTCAATACGCTGCGCAAGATCTTCGCTGTTGTATGCCTTACCACGTTCATCCAACGCCACCACCCAGTCCTGGTCCTTCACCTTAGCAAGAATGCGAACTCCCTCCTGGCTGATAAATCGGTGTGGATCACGCGCGTGTTTAGAGGGCGATATCTCAACCAATTCGATCTTGAGACTAGTCGGCATGCGTTTCGCAAAAGCCTCAAATCCAGCCTGCACCCACTTCGGGGCTTTGGCGCCTACCGCTAGGATCTTTAGTTTCATTAATCTTCGGGCGGACTACGGTATCTTTTCGGATTCTGTCGGAGAGGAATCGGCATCCAACGCGGTCCAAAGCCGTTCGAGATCATAGAACTCTCGCGCCTCTTTCTGCATGACATGCACAACCACATCGCCCACATCTAACAAAACCCATTCCATAGACTCCCGCCCTTCGACCCCGAGTCGGGCAGCACCAAATGCCTTAGCCGCTGCAATGACTTCATTGACGAGCGCTTTGACATGCCGGTTTGAAGTCCCACTGACAACGATCATAAAATCAGTGATGGACGTTAGTTCGATAACGTCTAAAGAAATGATGTCTTGGCCCTTCAACTCTTCCAGGGCGGCGACCAGCTGATCACGAAGCTCTACTGCACTCAAACAGAAGCCTCCACATACAGGTTGTGTTGCCTAATATAGGTCCATACCGTCTCTTCGAGCAAATCGGATGCACTCCCACCTTCACCAATAATTCTACGAATCTCTGTTGCCGCAATATCCAGCATAGGCACGTTAGCACGCCATATCTGTCCTGTTTGACCAAGATCCAAACTCACCACACCACACCTCTCTTCTAGTTCCGCAACTTCTGGAGGCAAAGAGCGGAAATTGCCCGGCCGCGCTATTACAACAAAGTTGCAATAGTCTAATAACTCGCGCCAACGATACCACTCAGCGAGCGTCGCAAAGGAATCTTGCCCGACGATCCAACACGGGATCCGTCCTTCTTCACGATACTCACGCACTGTCAAATAAGTAAACGATTTACCTGACCGCGTCACTTCACGATCATCAGGCACCAGCCCCTCGATCGTTGCGCAGGCAAGCTCAAGCATCCGCCATCTATCTCGTATCGAACAAAGCGGCGTGCCTCGATGCCCGGGGCGCGCAGAAAGCACCATATTAATCTGGTCGAGCCCAAGCGTCGTCAATATCGTCTGCGCGGCGTGCAAATGACCCCGGTGCAGAGGATCAAACGTACCACCATAGACGCCGATAGCACTATCTATGGCGAAGCTGTCCCGAGCCGTAGACAACATATTTCTGGGAGGTGAGCCCTTCTAGCCCCACCGGTCCACGCGCATGAATTTTATCTGTCGAAATGCCAACTTCAGCACCGAGGCCGTACTCAAATCCATCGGCAAACTGGGTTGAGGTATTAACCAGAACAGAAGCAGAATCAACTTCTGTCACAAACTGTCTCGCTCTACTGTAATTTTCCGTCACTATACAATCGGTATGTTGGGAGCCGTATTGATTAATGTGCGCAATCGCAGCCTCAAGGCCGTCAACAACGCGTACCGCGAGTGTCGGCCCTAGATATTCGGCATACCAATCATCTTCCGTCGCCGCCGTCATTGTACCAACCAACTGACGCGAGGATTGGCAGCCACGCAGGGCAACACCTTCGTCTTGATATCTCTGCGCGAGCTCTCGCAATACATCGCCCGCTACCGCTTGGTGCACGAGTAGCGTTTCTAGCGCGTTGCACACCGCGTACTTTTCGACTTTTGAGTTGAACGCAATATCCTGAGCCATCTGCACATCAGCCGCCTCATCTATGTAGACATGGCAAATCCCGTCCAGATGCTTTATTACAGGAATCCTAGAATCACGCATGATGCGCTCGATCAGTTCGTGAACGGTGGGTACGTCGTGCATGAGGCCTTGCGCCATGCTCGCCCAGAAGATGCCGGCGTCGAGATCGCCGGACTTCAGGAGTT
>JAQWQN010000081.1 GCA_029244465.1 Pseudomonadales bacterium | reverse complement strand
CAGTTGAGCAATGTGGGCTAAATTTTCTGGACAAGCCGGCGTACGTTCCATGAGTGCAAATAGACACGGCGAGTCGTCAGCTCGTATCGCTGGGCTTGGTAGGCGTGTAGAGCGGGCGATGATTGGCTTGCCGAGACAACGACGATTGAGATTTGTCAGATGGCCTGTGATCACCTTGGCGTAGATATCGCCGGCACCGAGATCAAGCTCTGTGTGTGCTGCCAACACAAAATAGGTCACGGCCCATCCGGCCGTTTGCCAAGTTGGCGACTGCTGGAGCGGCTTGGTAGAGGTGAGGTCAAAATGCACGTTGATGCCTCCGCGCGGATTCTCCGTATCGATTGGGGCGTTGGATGTTGCTAAGCGTTGCATAACGGTGCGTCTCCCTCTATTGACGGGTAGTCTACGCAGACAAGAGTTTAGTTGGGAAGAGACTTATGAGTTCGCGCGCTGAATTGTTGGCTAAAGCAGCGGCATTGATACCGGTATTGAGAGAACGTGCACAGCATTGTGAAGAGCTAAGGCGAGTGCCGGATGAGACGATCGCCGACTTTGAAGCTGCCGGTTTTTACAAAATATCGCAGCCGCTGGAATATGGCGGATATGAGTTGTCGCCGCTGACGCTGTTTGAAGTCGCGATGGCGCTGTCCAAAGGATGTCCGTCAAGTGGTTGGTGTTTGTGCCTGATTGGTGTGCATAACTGGGAGATGGGATTGCTAGATCCGCAAATCGCCGAAGATTTGTGGTCCCTGGATTCGAGTGCTCGCGTTTCGTCTTCGTATGCACCCTTTGGTCAAGCGGTCAAAGTTGACGGTGGTTACCAAGTCACCGGTCGCTGGCCTTGGTCCTCTGGCTGCGATCACTGTACCTGGGTGAACGTTGGTGTGCGTGGCCAAGACTTACCTCCGTTATCCGTGCTGATACCAAGATCTGACTACGAGATAGATGACACGTGGTTCGTTGCCGGGCTCAAAGGCACGGGGAGCAAGGATATCGTTGTCGATGCTGCCTTTGTGCCAGAACATCGAATTCATAACTCGCGACTTTCTTTTTTGATGCAAGACCCTGGGCGCGCGTATTTTACGGCGGCGTGCTATCGCTACCCCTTTGGGGTCGTATTCGGATATTGCCTTGCCTCTGTGACGCAGGGTATAGCCGAAGGCGCTTTAGAAGTCGCTGAGGACATGATGCGCAACAAATTGCATGCTTATGATGGCTCCAAGAGCAGCGAAGATCCTTTTGTGCTGCAACGTCTTGCGAACGCAAAACATCGTATCGAGCTCAATCGACACGCTATTGTCGATGCCTTTAGCCAGATGGACGCAGCGCTGGCTGATAGCGGCACGCTCTCGATTGAACTCCGCGTAGAACTGAAATGGCGCCTCCAACGCCTTGCGCATGACAATGCTGCATCGGTGACGGATCTCATGAAGGCGGGTGGCGGTGCAGCCATGCGTTTGGATAATCCTCTGCAACGGTATTTTCGAGATATCCACACCGCGACCAATCACGCTTTCTTAAACGTCGACAAGGGTGCGATGTCCATGGGGAGCGTACAACTTGCGGGTGGGGATGCGGTTAGAGATAAGATGATATAGGGGTGCATAGATCATGACCTTACCTAATATGCCGGACGGTATTTCGCCTCAATGGTTAACGGATGTTCTTCGCCGCAATGGGCACCTTGCCCAAGACAGGTCGGTTGTTAGCGTTACGCGTGGCCAGGTGGGTGACGGTGTGGGCATGATGAGCGAAGTTTCTCGTCTGCGAGTTAATTACGATGGCGGTGTGGACGGGTTACCCAGCTCGTTTGTCGTTAAGTATCCATCGCAGAATGAAACTAATCGCGAAATCGCAATGTCCTACAACTTGTATGAGCGAGAGGTGCGATATTTTGCGGAGCTGGATGCGAAAACGACAGCCTATTCGCCGCGTCCATACGTCACTGAGTTGAGTGGTAGTAACTTTGTCATCCTGATGGAAGACATGGCCGACTATCGAGTTGGGGACCAGATCATTGGCGCTGATTTGCAAGACAGCAAGCGATGCATGGATGAACTGGCTAAATTGCATGCGACATTTTGGGATGATGTGAGTGACCTTAATTGGGTGCCGGCTATCGCGGAGAGCTACCACGCCGACAATATGGTCGCGTTGATAGAGATCGGTTGGCCCAGTATGTGTGAAATATTCGCAGACTTCATCGATCCCGATATCGCGCGCCAAGGAGAAGCCTTTATTGCCGGCATTCGTGGGCTGCAAGAGCAAATGATGACGCGGCCGATCACGTTGCTGCACGGAGACTTCCGTCTCGAAAACCTTTTCTTTGGCGTCGCAGCTGATCACCGACCCATGGCCATTATCGATTGGCAGGGACCACTCCTCGGCATGGGTATTGTCGACGTCGCCTTGTTGCTCGGACAAAATACGCAAACCAGTGTTCGCCAGGCTCATGAGCGAGAATTAGTCGCTCGCTATGTGCAGGGATTAGGGCAAGCGGGTGTCACTGACTATGAAGTAGCGCAAGCGTGGCAGGACTACGAAATGGCTATTCTTTACAACTGGGTTTATGTCGGGGTTGTCTCAGGTACCCTAGACGTTCACAACGATCGAGCCTTTAGGTGGATGTCGCAGATGGTAGCCCGCCAATCGAATGCATCGCTAGACTTAGATGTCTTTCGCCACTTGCAATAGATGTTAGGAACAGAGCAACGAATGAACTTGAAAGATCCAGGCCTTTTTCGTACCCAGGCCTATGTAGATGGTGCTTGGGTTGATGCGGACGATGGCACAACAAGACCGGTATCTGACCCTGCGACAGGCGTGGTGATCGCAGAAGTTGCCAATTGTGCGAAGGCGGAAACAAAGCGCGCGATAGAAGCTGCAGAACGTGCTCAAGTAGAGTGGCGGCGTGTTCCAGCGAAAGAAAAGAGCCGGCTAATCAGAAACCTCTTCGACCTGATGATGACGCACCAAGAGGATCTCGGGACCATCATGACTTTGGAACAGGGGAAGCCCTTGGCCGAAGCGCAGGGCGAAATCGCCTATGGGGCTGCTTTTCTGGAGTGGTTTGCGGAAGAGGCCAAACGGGTATACGGCGACACCATTCCAGGGCCAACCGGCGATCGTCGTATTGTCGTGGTCAAAGAGCCGGTAGGTGTGGTCGCGTGCATCACGCCTTGGAACTTTCCCAATGCGATGCTCACCCGCAAAATTGGCCCAGCACTGGCGACGGGTTGCACGGTCGTGTGTAAACCAGCCAACGCAACGCCGCTGTCAGCGTTAGCGATCGGTGAACTGTCAGCCAGGGCAGGTATCCCGCCGGGTGTCATCAATATTTTGGCGGGTAACACAGCCGAGATTGGCGCTGAAATGACCAGTAATCCCATCGTTCGCAAGCTCACTTTCACGGGTAGCACTGAAGTTGGTAAAACGCTGATTCAAGAATGTGCTGCCACCGTTAAACGCACATCGATGGAACTCGGTGGCAATGCTCCTTTTATCGTATTTGATGATGCCGATGTCGACGCTGCAGTTACCGGAGCAATCGCGTCTAAGTATCGCAATGCCGGCCAGACCTGTGTCTGTGCGAACCGAATGCTCATCCAAGCAGGGGTTTACGAGTCGTTTGCAGAGCGCCTTGCTGAGCGGGTCTCCAAACTTAAGGTCGGCAACGGTATGGAACCCGGTATTGAGATAGGTCCATTAATCGATGACACCGCAGCAGATGATGTGATTGGCCTAATCAAAGAGGCGACCGCCAATGGCGCGCAAGTACTTACCGGGGGCGGACGATTGGCGCTCGGCGAGCGTTTTGTGGCACCGACCGTACTCACCGAAGTTACTGACGAGATGCGCGTGTTCAACGAGGAGATTTTTGGACCGGTCGCGCCACTCATTAAGTTTGACACCGAAAGTGAAGCGATTGAACTTGCCAACAAGACAGAATTTGGTCTGGCGTCCTATTTTTATGCGCGCGATGTTGGTCGGATTTGGCGCGTCGCTGAGGGGCTTGAATACGGTATTGTCGGTATTAATGAAGGCGTGATCTCAAACGAGATGGCGCCGTTTGGTGGGATGAAAGCCTCTGGTAATGGTCGCGAAGGCTCTAAATATGGGGTGGACGAATATTTGGAAATTAAGTATCTGTGTATGGGCGGTATTTAGTCTTTAATTGCGGGCGCGAGCGTCTCATGAATTTTCGCCAAGTAGTCTATAATTGCATCGCTCGTCCGGTAGCCTTGTTGGAAAATCGGCACGCAGTCAATGGACGTTTGTTCAAAACCCATCTCGCGGAGTTTTAGAGCGCGGTCTAACAATAGTTCCGGCTCCGCGTAGAAGCGTGTGCGCTTCTCTCGATCGAGGGCATCCGGCGATAATCCCATCTGTAGACGAATACTTGCAGGATCACGGCCAAGCTCTTCTGCAAACTGGTGTAGAGAAGCTAATTTTTCTGCCAGTGGTGGGTCTCCTGGTGCGTTCATCCCCAACCAACCATCTCCGTGAGTAACAACTCGTCTCAGCGATTTAGGCCACGTTCCGCCGATCCATATTGGAATGTCGGCGCCTTGCGGCGGCTTAGGTTCCATCGCCATGTCGTTTGCTCGATAGTAGGTGCCGTCGAAATTGACGTGTTCATCTCGCCAATAGGCGCGCATGAGGTCAATAGCTTCATCCATGCGGCGCCCGCGTGTGTCGTAATCCTCTCCCAGAGCCTCATATTCCGATCGCTGCCAACCAATACCGAGCCCCAGGCGAACCCTACCGCTAGACAGCGTATCGAGCGTACTGATCTGTTTGGCTACTAAGGTTGGTTGACGTTGTGGTAAAACAAGTACGCCAACACCAAGGCCTATTTTAGTGGTTGCTGCGGCTGCGTAGGACAACACCATCAATGCCTCGAGGATCGGCATGGTCGGTGAGTAAAATGGTTTCCGGCGGGTTTCGGTTGCATGGCCCATGACGACATGGTCGAACATATCAAGTTCATCGTAGCCAATATTTTCTGTGGCTTTAGGTTCTTGTGATGGTTTTTCACAATTTAAATAA
>JAQWQN010000079.1 GCA_029244465.1 Pseudomonadales bacterium | reverse complement strand
TGGTAATCATGGTAATCATGGTAATCAATCATTGAAATTTTCCATCTAATATATTGATTTTATTTGTTTTTTGGCAACTAAAAAATTGTAGGGCGAGCCGCTTAATGACTTGACGCCTCGCAGCACTCAAGCCAACATGGTTAAACCTACATAGCTATTCTGGAGAGATGGATATGCGCTTTGTGTTGTCCACGGTTTTGGTAGGTGCTTTTTTTGTTGGGTTTGGATCGATTAAGACTGCAGAAGCAGCAGATGAGTCGGCCGCAGGCACTTCTTACTTAGAAGAAGTCGTGGTAACCGCTCGTCGTCGTGAAGAAACCGCTCAAGACGTACCTATTCCTATTTCTGCATTGTCCAGCGATCAACTGCGTGAGCGCGGTATCACTGAGATCAAAAATATTGAACAAGTCACGCCCAACATGTCATTCCTGAACTCAGGGGTGAACAAAGGTACCGCACAGATTTTTATGCGCGGCATCGGACAGGTTAACTGGGGCCCCACCCAGGACCCGAAAGTCGGCACCTATGTTGATGGTGTCTACCTGGGTCGACCTCAAGGTGGCGTGTTCGACCTCTTCGACATTGAAAGAGTGGAAGTATTACGTGGACCGCAGGGCACTCTGTTTGGTCGCAACACCACTGCAGGTCTGGTCCAGGTCATTACCAAAGATCCTACCGATGACTTTGAGTTCACCGTTCAAGCCGGGATCGGCAACGATGAGCAAATGAACACCGATGTCGTCCTCAACATCCCGATCATCGAAGGCGTGCTTTCAGGCCGATTGGCCATGCAAACACGGCGCGATGACGGCTACATGAAAGACAACATCGGGCGCGACTGGCATCAAACAGACTCTCAATCCGCGCGCGGTAAATTATTGTGGACGCCGACAGACGATCTCCGGGTCCTGATCGCCGGTGAATTGTTCTTTTCGGATGAAACGGCCAGCCTCGGTCAGTGTGTCGGCGGCGTACCGGGCGGAGGTACGGGCTTGAACTTCTTTACCGACGTTCTCGGCCGTCTTGATGACCTAGCAGCGGCCTGTACGGAGAACGATGACTGGTATCGCTCTAACGACAATGACCCCAATGGCAGTAAAGTCACCACACGTGGCATCACCGTTTCGGTAGACTGGGATCTCGAATCCGTCACTCTGAGTTCCTTAACGGCATGGCGCACCATCGATGAGCTCAACGAGTCCTGGGGCTGGGCAACCGATTTTGCCGGTGACTTCACCAATTCCCTCGAGGTCCTGGGCGATCAGAATTCACCTTATGAGCAATACTCGCAGGAATTTCGTATCTCCGGCCTGTCCATGAACGACCGCTTGAGCTGGACCGGGGGCATTTATGGGTTTCGCGAGAGCGCGACCGGCAGACTGAACGTACCGTTCTGGCCAGGTTTAGAGCTATTTGATCCGGATCCGGCAGATGCTCCGCTGTTCTACATTCCCGGGGAAGCCTTTGGCCCGCCGTTCAGCTTTTTTCCGCGCGTTGGCGACTTCGCACAGGTGACCGCGGTGGCTATCAGCCGACGCCAGGAGACCCACGCGACCAACAAGTCCTGGGCTGTATTTGCAGAGGGTACTTACGATATCACCGAAAAACTCGGGGTTACGCTCGGTTGGCGCTGGACCAAGGACACGAGGGAGTTTAAGCGATACCAGTTTACTTCCGATTTCCAGTTCGATCCGGGTAACACCTGTCCTGGCAATCCTATCGATCCAGTAACGGGTTCTGTCCTGAACTCATCCTGCACGCAGTCACTGACGTACAACGAGTCAACACCTCGAATCATCTTCAATTACGATCTCACCGATGACGTCATGCTCTACGCCGGCTTTTCTCGAGGCTACAGCTCGGGAGGCATGAATGGCGATATTCGCATGCGTCCTTTCCAACCGGAGATTTCCGACAACTGGGAAGCAGGTTTCAAAGGGAAGTTCCTCGACGGTCGTTTGCAGTTGAACATGACCGCCTTTCGAACCGACTATGAAAACCAGCAGATCACCGTGAGCCGTCTGATCAATGGCCAGCCGACAGCCGACCTCATCAATGCTCAGGAAGCTGAGATTGAGGGCATCGAGATGGATATGCAGTGGTCACCGATGCAGGATCTTTATATTACGGCCTCTGCGGGCGTCATTCAGGGTGATTACAAAGAATTCAGCACCGTCGATGAAGAATTCGATCCAATCACGCTAGAAAGCACGGTGTTCATCAATGATTTTTCCGAAACGGAATTCATTGGCGGCGCACCTTACACCTACAGCCTGAACGTTGCTAAGGTATTCAACATGGATAACGGCAGTGCCATCACGGCAAGCTCGGGGTGGTCTTATCGAGGTCGTACCTACAACACACTGCGTCGCTTCAAGTCGTCCCGTCAGGGCAAGTACGGCATCCTCGATGCCCGAATCGTCTGGGACATGGCGAACGGCAAGACGACTGTCGCGCTTTGGGGCACCAATCTGGGTGACCGAGAGTACTACCGCGCCGCACTCGACCTACCGAACGGCGTCGATGCGGATGGCAATACCGTCGGCCCTGACGGTCAGCCCGTCGGATCAGACCTGGGTACAACAACCCTTTACCCATCTGAACCGCGTCGTTACGGTTTGACTGTGACACACCGATTCGGTGAGTCTGGCTAACCGCTGACGCCAAAGGCCGGATAAAGGCGCCCCAGATTTCTGCGGCGCCTTTTTTTCTACCTTTTTTGTTTGACCTTTACGATGAGATCAAGAAAGTCAGCATGGCCGCCGAATAGATCCGCTATTCAAAGGGTTTCCTGGGACTGACCGCCCTCGGAACCGGCCCAACCAGAGTATTGTGGCGCAACTGAGTTCACGAACGAAACTACTGTGGGACTTTAAAGAGGTACGGCGACGATCAACGTTTTGATCAAGTACCGGAAGGATTAACTCTACCAGAGTTACTTACTGGGGAGTTCGGCGTATCTGTTATGCGAAGCAGCGATAACGCTGCCTTGCGTATAGAAGACCTTTAGCACGCAAACGAGGTGGGTACATGCCCACCTCGTTCTTCCCACCTGTTTGTCAGTTGTAGCAATGCCATGAGAAAGTCAGATAAAAATTCAAATAGTGCAGTGTTTCGGACAGATCGGGTGTTTAGAATAGATTCTGGATGGTTTGTGGACACAAGAGAAGGGCAACGTGGCCCCTTTCCAACCAGGGAATTAGCTGTTGCTGATGCGCGTAATTTCGTAAAGACAATTTCACAAAAAAGCCAACAGAATTGATCGTGAATAATTGGAGTCATTGTTACTACACTCAAAACCTCCAGTCCAAAAACCTGCTTGATGCCCAATGCAATTTTGGGATTGGTAAGTCATGCTTACTAGGTAACCCGCAAACAGCACCCGAAACACTCATCCTAATCACTTCAGTTTGATCGAAAATACGATCCCAGGTGGGAATGTAGCTCTAACTTCGGACGTTGGCCGAAGGCCGCTATTAACCTCACGAGTTCTAGCCACGCGCTCTGGATCTAACTAAGGAAACAAACAATGCGCTCCGTACTCTAGTGGTACACAACATAGAAATAATCGGAGCAGACAATGACGAGTAGCTATAAACATCGTGGTCCCAAGCGGGCACTAACTTCACAAAACGTACACCGAATCAGGGCATTGCTCGAATTCAACGGTGAAATCCGAGACCTCGCACTATTCGATATGGGACGTCAGACAATGGCCTGCGCAACTGCCCGCGAATCGCTAACCTGCGCGTGGGACAAACGGGCATCACTGCAAACCAACTCTTTCGAATGGGAAACACCTGTGTTACCTACTTTTAACTCAGCATCAAAAACACAGGTATAGTTCCTATCCGTAAATACTGAGCACGACCTATCCTTGACTCGACGGGCACGCGGTCCATCGTTGCGAGTGTGAGGGATTTGATAATCAGCTTGAGGGATTTAGTCGAGGTTGAATAGTGAAAGCCATATACGCCGACAACGGCCTGATTAATATTTCGACATTGAATTTTATGATGTCCAGGAATAACCGTTCGTCCAGCTGGCGACTAGTTGGGCATCTTGGCTGTATGTCGTTGTCGGTGTGGCTGTGCGAAGTTACTTGGGGCTCTCTTTGGTTATTGCCTTCTATAGTGCTGTTAGGTTTTTTGTTGGCGACGCTTTTTGCGCCCTTTCATGAATGTACCCATCGAACAGCGTTTCGGAGCAAGCAGTTAAATTTGTTGGTAAGCGTCGTCACGGGGATTTTGATCGGATTTTCTTGGAGCGCCTACCGCGATTTTCATTTTAGACATCACGCACATACACAGGATCCACAGCTGGACCCCGAGATCTTATTGGACCCTTTCAGGTTGGGCGTTTGGCCAACTACCTTACTCCTTTGGTGCTCAAGACTTAGCGGACAAGGTTTTTTGTGGTTGAAGTTAACTGGATTCGTTAACTGTTGGAGGATCGGATACGCGGACGGGTTCGCGAGTTCGACGCCCACAGCGAAAAGAGAGAGTCAGGCGATCTCGGTCCTCTGGCTGTTAGTGTTGATAGGAGGCTTTTATATTCCCGGCGTCTTTGTTTCGTTGGTCCTTGGATTTGCGGTATCTCATGTTTTTTTGGGGCTGTGGCTGACAGCGGAGCACACCGGTTGTCCTTTTGAGGGCACGGTAATCGAGCGGACCCGAACGCTTCAGTCCAACAGGCTCCTTCGCTTTTTTCTTTGGAATATGAATTATCATTCAGAGCATCATGGCTGGCCGGGCGTTCCCTGGTACCGGTTACAGCAACTCAATGAGAAGGTTGAGGGCGTTACCGCAAGGGGCGGAGGGTATATTGATACCTATTGGCTAGCTTACAAAGAGAGTTTGATAAAACGTTGATGGCTAATTGGTCGGTATGTGACCTTTTAATGCGATCTATCTTGTGTCGTATGCGGGAGCTATTAGGTTATGAATAAATTGACGGTTTTTTAGCAAAGTCGGTTCGCACGATGGATCTGGGTCGGCCGACCGCCACTTGCGTTGCGGTCTCTGATGGTAAGGTGGTGTCGGTTGGGGACCTGAAAAGCATCAAGCCCTGGCTCGATCGCTACGAACATGAGACCAACGACAGCGTCAAGGATAAGGTATTGATGCCGGGGTTTATTGATCCTCACACGCACCTGCGGCTTTCTGGAACTTACATGGGTCTCGAATACTTAGGGCCGATCGACTCTACAGATCCTGCCGGGCGCCGGGTGAAAGGGTTTCCGGATCGGGATACGGTTCTCAAAAGAATAAAAGCGCTGGTGAGTCGGTCTGACGACCCCGTGATTGCCTGGGGATACGATCCTGGCGCGCAGCTGGGCCATCTTGATAGGGATATGCTGGACCAGGTATCGACCGAAGTCCCTATCTGGGTTCTCGCCTACGCTCCCCATATTGAGTACACCAACTCCCCGATGTTAGAGATGATCGGTGTAGATCAAGATACGCGTTTGGAAGAACCCAAGTTTGCAGCGTACGGAGACCCAACCAAGACCTTTCACGGTCGACAGAGACGGCTTTTCATTTAACGCTGCTGTAGCCTGCCAGCCCCATCTGACAGCATTCCATAGTCACCCTTCAGTACGTCAGCGTCTGCCCGAAAGTCTTGGCGGCCTTCGTCTGCGACCACCATCGCAGATTAGATTTCTGTTCTAACAAGGAGTACCCGATCTGTTGCGATACTCACACGACTGGCCGAATATCGCCGCTAAGATTACTCCCCTCTCGATAAATTGCGCGCCTTCGGATACATTAAATTCTTCTGATACACAACACGCAAGATGTCTAAACTCGCTGGCACTTTCTTCAAGACTGTCTCCTCTATGGAAGGGAAACTCGCCGTGGTCACGGGTGCGGCGTCTGGCATTGGCCTGGAATTTTCACGTAGATGCGTGCTTGATTATGGAATGCGTGTGGTCATGGCTGATATTGAGACCGAACAGGTCAAGGCGGAGGCCGCTCAGCTCGGAGCCCTTGCAACTGCTGTCTCTACCGACGTGCGCAAGCGCAGTGACGTTGAGGCTCTCCTGGCAGTTGCACAAAGTTGTGCCATGAATGGATCCGTAGACGTGGCGTTCTTCAACGCGGGGGTGCTCGGCGCGGGCGTCAACGTATTGAAAGGCACTGAAGAAGACTGGCGGTGGGCCATGGACATCAATTTCTTTGGTGTGTTGCATGGCCTGCAGACCTTCACCCCTGCACTGATCAAGCAGCAGGGCCCTTCGCTGGTTGCCGTCACTGCGAGCACACAGGGCCTTGACATCGGGGGGCCGCCAGGAAGTACTGCCGTTTATACTGCCAGCAAACACGCGTTAGTGGCGACAATGGAAAGCCTCGAGGGGGAGCTCGCATTCAAACAGCTCGACAATCGTATTCAGCTAGCGGTGCTCTGTCCCGGGCTTGTGTCTACGGGCATCTGGGACACAGGGAAGAGCGAGTCTCATAGGGGTTCCAGCGCGCGTGCAGATGTCGCGGCGCGGGAGGCACAGAGACACTTCTTCGAGACGCAGGGTACCTCCACGCAGGAGACGATACAGACCTTCCTCGCGGGCGTCGCTAATGGACAATTCATATGCGATTCTGTGCCGGGGCAAGCCCGGACGGTATTCGCTCGAAGGGCAGAATACGTGATGGGCGGGCGTATGCCTTCCGACCACCGAACCACAATGGGTTAACGCTTCAATGGCGCCCAACAGCATTTGGTAGTTGCCCTTCATTAGGGCAGTGTCTGCCGGCATGTCCTGGCGGTCTGCTTCTGAGAGCACCAACGTAGATTAGAGGCCTTTCTAACGAGGGGTGCCGAATCCGTTTCGATACCGGCACC
>JAQWQN010000053.1 GCA_029244465.1 Pseudomonadales bacterium | reverse complement strand
GGCCATCTCTTTTGGGTCGCTCAGGTGAACTGCTGAGCCTGCGAAGACCGTGCGTACCAATTCTGCAGGTTTGACGACATCGATGTTTAAGCCCCCTGCGCACCATGCGTCATTGTGGCTAATGGCTGGTTTGTCGTAGTTAAAAATGGCAGACCCGTCCGGATTCCACACGATGACGGTCATTTCCGCATAGCCTTCGTTGGCGCGATTGCCCATGCGCACGAATCCGCCGCGATTCTGAACTGGATCGAAGAAGTTGAAATAGACAGATTCGTTGAAGTTTTCTTCCGGGCCGAGTTCGTGGGTGTAGTCGTCTTCCGCACGCAAGTTGCCGTAGATGCGGATACCCTTGGGTGTCGTCTGCATGAATTCCTTCCCGTTCGGTTGAGCTGAATGCTTGACCACGCAATGTAGCGCAGTCGCGCCAAGTTGTGGAATAGGTTCTATCCGCTATAGGGTTTTGTTCGAGCCCTGTGCTGCCTGGAACGCGGCAACACGCCGCTGCGCATTGCTGCGGATGTTCATGTAGAAGAGCGCGTAGTCCAGACCGTGATAGGTCCCCATTTCATCCGATCCCATGGCCGCAAAGCCGCTGCCGGTCTGGTCGCGAGCAAAGAGCGTGCCGTTTTTGCACTGCGCCCAGGTTTGTCCTGGCTGCGGCGCGCCGAGTGCGACGAAGTTTTGTTTTGTGGGTGCATCGTCTTGTGATCCGAAAGCGGTGTTATAGGTGCCTGCGGGAACGACTGCACCTTGGTTCAGCTCTGCGGTTGCAATTTTTTCGTCAACTCGCCAAGAGAGCGGGTTTGTGCAAAGGCTCTCTGCCGTCCTCTCCATGGCATTGGCTCCCTCCGGCATAGTGTCCCAGTGGATCACACACTGCAGGTCATCGGCGCGCTGGCAAGGCACGATCTCACTCATCGACGCGAACCACTCCGGGGAGACAGGAATAATTGCGCCGCCGATTATATAAGCCGCAACCATGCGGCGACTTAGGGCTGAGCCATCGATTTCTTCGCGCAGCAGTCGCAACGCGTGATGTGTACCTTGGCTATGGCTTGCAATGATGAACGGGCGGCCCTGATTGTAGTGCTCGAGAAAATACGTGAATGCAGCCAGCACATCGTTGTAGGCGAATGCCAACACCTCGTCTCGCACTTGCTCGTCACCAAAGTAGGCGAAAATGTTCGCCTCGCGATACCTCGGCGCGTAAACGTTGCAGCACCCGTTGTAGGCGCTCGCTTGGTTAGCCATCATCCATTGCGTGTTTTCTTCCGTTGCCGATTCTGCATTCATGGGCGAGGTCCAGCCACTAGCACTTAGGAAACCGGTGGGGTGTATGAAAAAGGTGTCGACGACGCGAACTCCCGATTGGTCGTTAACGCCGATGGGGACTAGGTCTGAAGGATCATCCCTGAAGGGCAGCGCTGCCCAGTTGACAGGTTCGGCATAGTCCGGTGTTGGCGCTGCTTGCTTCGGATCGAAGTCTCCCGGCGGTGCGTTGGCGGCAAGAAATGCGGCCATGGCCAGTTGGCCGCCATAGCCGGACCAATATAGGCCAAGCAGAACGACAACGATTGCTGTTAATCCAATCCCTGAAACTTTGAATACTTTACTCACGTGCGATCCCTTTTATAACGGACGGCGGAAGCGAATGGGTCCGTGTGATTTCTGTAGCGTTGCATCTGACTCCTGCGACCGAGCGTGTGCAACGGAGCCGATCGTACCATCTGTGGCCTTTCCAGCAGTTAAACGCGTTCGTCGTGACACCGGACCTGTTGTCCAATGCAGTGGTCACAGCTGCGGATGTCGCGGCTGCCGCAACCGCCCCCGCCGGGGAGGGTTGGTACGCAGTAGGGCGCCAACTCGCAGGTTGTGGACTGCGTTGTGGAGTACAGCACGATGCGGTACCGAGATCGATTTTACCTCTATGCCACAGAAACAGATGGGTTCTTGTGAAACGCCAAGGCCGCTAAAGCCAGCGATTAAATCGATCTTGGCTAAGGCCAGGTGTAGACGGTAGTCCGTATTTATACCGACCCACTCAAGTCCGCCAAGACCATCGGTTCGGTAGGCTGCACGCAGTCGCAAGATGTGCTCCGCTAGAGGCAGATGCACGGCGCTTTGTCGTCGTAAGTAACCTGTGGCTGGAAGGGCACCTGCCAGAAGAGAATTAATTTACAGTTGTTCCTACCCTGGCTGTCACTCGATTGCCTGAAGCGCTGAAAAACTGCTCGATGACCATTGCAATCCGGCGATGCACTTAATTGCAGGTTCGCATGGTGGCCCTATTTCCGCTGTTGCGAATGAGTCATCATCAGTCACGGAACACAGCCATGCTGGAAAATTTCAATAGCTTGGTGCCCTAGACAGGCTTTCGTCGACTGTGATATCTAAAGTCAGGATGAGTCGTCGACTCAGGGTGAAGAAGAGCTGCCTGCAGCCCTAGCTTGCGCAACGGGCGAGTGGTTTAGTCGATATGGTAAGGGAGGGGAAATGAACAAGATTATTG
The DNA here is from genome assembly GCA_029244465.1 of Pseudomonadales bacterium. Taxonomy (GTDB): domain Bacteria; phylum Pseudomonadota; class Gammaproteobacteria; order Pseudomonadales; family Azotimanducaceae; genus UBA4421. Next base: position 2,935 of record JAQWQN010000053.1, on the reverse strand, counting down.
ATGTTGATGCGCACCTGCATGAGCCGGTCGACTGGGTTGCACATGTGGATAAGGGACTCGCCGAGGCACTTGGTCCGCCAGCCACGTTTCTTGAGGTAGCCGATTCAGTCTTTGGGATCGGTAATCCAGCGGTTCGGCAGCTGCCGGAACGACAACAGCCAGGTTCGCGGTATGAAACGATTTTGCCAGGATTTCAGCGACACTTGAAAATGACCGACGACCGACAGGCAGCGTTTCAATCGCAAGCAAGTGAGGATCCATATTGTAGCGCTGCCGCTCGCATCAAGCATTGTGATGACAAAGGCATAGATGTGCAGTTCTTGAACCCATCATTCCTGGTCGGTCCCATTGTTCAGGCAGCGAGAACGAAGCAACATCACCTGATGCCAAAGATTCGTCGATGCTGGAATACCTGGGCTATGGACCTCGTGCAAGGACATACCAGCCGGTTGATTCCTGTGACGCAAATCGATCTCACGGATATAGCGGGGTCCATTGTCGAAATGACTCGGATGCGCCAACGTGGGAGTCGCGCTTTTGCGATACCGGAGTCGCCGGTAACTCTGGAACGATCAAAACCAGGAAAGTCGTTGACTCATCCCGATTTTGATCCGCTTTGGGCTGCTGCGATCGACTTAGGTATGGCTGCCTTCGCGCACGTTGGGTTTGGGCGTGAACGCATTAACTTTGGTTGGGCCAACAACGGCAGTGATAATCTTGACACTTACTCGCTATTGAATCAGGTGGTGGCGCCACAAATTGCGCCTCAGCTTTTGCTTTCGGCTATGGTGTTTGATGGTTTGTTTGAGCGTTTCCCGAAATTGACGGTGGTTATTGAGGAGGTTGGCATTACTTGGCTGCCTCATTTATTGGCCGTGCTCGATCATGGCGTGGGCCGATCCTCTCACCAAGAATTGAACGATGGTGAATTTCGTCCAGACTTCGCTGGAGCTGCTTATAAGCTGCCGCTTAAGCCTTCCGAATATCTTCGTCGCCAAGTTCGAGTGACGCCACTTGTTGTGAACGAACCTCTGCGTCCAGTTTTGGACCTGGCGCCAGAAATGCTGTGTTTTTCCAGTGATTATCCACATGTGGAAGGCACGGCAGAGGCACAGTCTATCTGTGACGGACAACTGGGTGATCTATCAAGCGCAGAGCGCGAGGCGTTCTACGGTGGCATAGGCGATATGATTGGTCTGTAGCAACGCGATTGCGATGCTGGTATTGCTTCTGCTGTGGTGGCCGGAGAAAGCCGTCGCGGAGGGTGATGGTCACGGGCATGATGATCATGACGGCGTGGTGGAGGAAGTCATCGTGCAGGCAACGCGTTCGCGAAGACGCTTGCAGGATGCACCTATCCGAGTTGAGGTCTTGGCTGGAGAAGAGATCGAAGAAAAGCTGCTAATGCGCCCCGGTAATATTTCTATGATGCTGAATGAAACCGGAGGCCTGCGCGTACAGGTCACGTCGCCGGCACTCGGCTCAGCTAACGTTCGTATCCACGGTATGCGGGGGCGCTATACCCAGCTCCTTGCCGACGGGCTGCCACTTTATGGCGGTCAAGCGGCATCTCTTGGCTTGTTACAGGTGCCGCCCAGTGATCTTGGTCAAGTCGAGGTGATCAAGGGGTCGTCTTCTGCGCTGTATGGTGGTCAGGCGTTGGGAGGCGTGATCAACCTGGTGTCCAAGCGCCCTGCTGCTGATCCACAAGGTGAAATCATTGCCAATGTCACAACGCGTAATGCCCAGGATCTTTCCGCGTATGTTACGGGGCCTCTCAGTCATGGTTGGAGCGGGTCGGTTTTGTCTGGTTACAACCGTCAGTCGCGACACGATTTGGATGGCGACGATTGGATCGATATGCCGGGTTATGACCGTCTCTCAATCCGCCCACGATTGTTTTTCGATGGGTCTGACGGTTCGAGTGTCTATATGACGGTCGGTGCGATGACGGAAGAGCGAGATGGCGGAACGGTCCGCGGTGGGGTTTTGAGCAACTTGGAGCGCTTCCAGCAGAATCAGGAAACGCAGCGATACGATGTTGGTTTCGTAGGCGAGTATCCGGTTGCAGAGTGGGGCTTTGCACAGTTGCGCGCATCGAGCATGCGCCAGTCGCACGATCATCGTTTTGGCGATTTACTTGAAAAAGACCAGCACCAAACTGCACTGATGGAGGCGTCCCTGATGGGTGAAACGCCAAACTTTTCTTGGCTAGGCGGATTTGCCTATCAAACAGATGACTACGATGCGGAGACCTTTGGCGTTTTTGATTACAGTTACGAAACCCCCGCCATATTCGCTCAGCTAGAATACGATTTTGGTCCCGAGGTCAGCGCCGCCTTGAGCGGTCGCTGGGACGACCACAGTGAGTACGGTGGTCATTTTAGCCCGCGTCTGTCGCTCCTTTATCGTCCCGACGCCTTGACGTTGCGGGCTTCTTGGGGAAAAGGCTTTTACGCGCCTACCCCATTTGTCGAGCAAACCGAGGCTGCCGGTTTGGCGCGGCTGGAGCCGTTAGCCAGGCTTGATGCAGAAACAGCGGAAACATTATCGTTCGATTTTGGTTATAGCGTGGGTGGGCTGGAACTGGGTTTGACCTTATTTGGTTCAAACATCGATGACGCGGTGCGCCTGCAAACCGCATCGCCGGAACGCGTGCGGCTTGTCAACCAACTGGGCGTTACGCGCACGCGCGGCATAGAGACGTTGCTCCGTTGGCGTCAGACCCCCTACGTGGTCACGGTCAGTTATCTCTACCTGGATGCGAGTGAGCCGGGCGACAGTATGCGCGACCGACGAACGCTGCCATTGACGCCGCGACATTCGTTCGGTGTTGTGGCTATGTGGGAGCAGCACGAGCAAGGCCGTGTTGGACTTGAGCTTTACTATACAGGGGTGCAGTCGTTAGCAGACAACCCCTACCGAAGCACGAGTA
>JAQWQN010000026.1 GCA_029244465.1 Pseudomonadales bacterium | reverse complement strand
TCTACCGTCAGGCTTTCGGCCTTTAATGCGGCTAGGACCCTATCACCAAGGCTACTTTGATCTAAGCCTTCCTGTGGCGGCATACGAATCAAGATATCGTTCTGTGTGCCAAAATACTGGACGGTTCCGTCTTGAAAGCCTTCACTTTCCAGGAACTGGCGGATCACCTCGGCTTCAACCGGTTCATCATAGGAAACTTCGACCAAAGACCCGCCGGTGAAGTCCAAACCCCAATTGAGCCCATTTATCGCTAATGAAACGAAGGTGAGTATTAACAAAACACTCGACGCGATCGTCGCGATCTTGCGACCACCCATAAAATCTATGTTTGGCGTTTTCATATTTTTAGCACCTTCATAGCGCGCCCTCCATAGACAAGATTGACTTGCGCCCGCGTAATCATAATCGCGGTGAACATCGATGTGGCGATACCAACCGCTAGCGTGACAGCGAAGCCGCGCACCGGGCCGCTACCGATAGATAGGAGAATGATCGCAACAAAGAACGTCGTAACGTTTGCGTCTGTAATAGTGAGCAGCGCTCGTTCGAAGCCCGCTTGGATCGCTTGTTGCGGCGGTCTGTTCTGCAGCTCCTCACGAATGCGAGAAAAAATCAGAACATTCGCATCGACGGCCATCCCGACAGTCAGCACGATTCCCGCGATGCCAGGCAGCGTCAGTGTCGCCCCGAGGACCGACATAATGGCGACCAACAAAATCAGATTCACAGTCAGCGCGACGTTAGCGAAAAGGCCAAACAACCGGTAATAAAAAAGCATAAATATCAGCACGATCGCAAAACCGATCGACACCGACTGCCAACCACTTTCGATGTTCTCATCACCAAGAGATGCACCTACCGTGCGCTCTTCAACGATATACATTGGTGCCGCCAGAGCACCGGCACGTAGCAGCAACGCTAGATCTTGCGCTTCTTGCAGGCTAATTCCAGAGATTTCAAATCTAAACCCTAACGCGCCTCTTACGGTCGCTACGCTGATTAAGCGCTTTTCTTCCTTAGTCTCAAATTCTTCAACGAGTTCACCGTCCCTCATTACTTGACGAACAAGCGGTTTCTGTTCGATGAAAAGAATCGCCATTTGTCGACCGATGTTATCTTTGGTCGAATCGTGCATACGATTACCACCATCGCCATCCAATTCAATCAATACAATAGGCTGCGAAGTCTCTGGGTCAAAAGCTTGTTGCGCGTCCTGGACGTTGTTACCTGTCACGATAATCCTGCGCAAGATGTCCTGATCGCGTCCTTCGTAACTGTAGGTTTCACGCTGGAAGCGCGGCGTATTCGGCTCAGCAGCTAAACGAAACTCCAAGTTGGCGAATTTATTCAAAATATCTTTTGCACGCGCGCTGTCTTGTATGCCTGGCAGGTCTACTACAATTCGTGAGCGTCCAAGCCGTTGGACTTGAGGCTCCGATACACCCAATTCGTTCACCCGATTCCGGAGGCTCGTTAAGTTCTGGCTAATCGCTCGATCTTCCAGCGCTTGCACACGTTCGTTGGTTAACCGGTATTGCAGGCCGGGATTTTGACCAAAGTCAACTTCTCGGATTTGAAAATCTTCAAAGTCTTTTAAGGCTGATCGGGCATTTTCTCTGGTTTGTTCGTCACTGAAAGCAATTTCAATATCCCGCCCATAAACCCACTCTCTATTGCGCACAGATCTGACGCGCTGTTCCCGTAGCGTATCTTGCATGCTCTCAGCCGTATTGCGGACAACCGTATCAAGGTATTTGTCCATATCTACCTGAAGAAGAAAGTGCACGCCACCAGAAAGGTCTAAGCCTAAGGACATTGGCTTACCCCCTAAGTCCGCCAACCAGGGTGGTGTCGTACTTGCCCTATTCAAGGCAACGGTGTACTCGCCGATGGCGAAGAGCCGGGCCAGGACCGTCTGCGCCTTTAGTTGATCATCATCGCTGGCAACCCGTATAAATCCTGACCCTTCGATCAGATCCATGCCAATCACCTCGACCCCATTTTCCTCCAGCGCAACGCTAGCTCGTTGCAGGTCTGCCTGGGTCAGCTGGGTATCTTGCAAGGCTGAACGAATCTGCAATGCCGGATCTGGCTGGAAGAGGTTGGGCGCGGCATAAATTCCACCCATGACCATTACAAACACGATGATTACGTATTGCCACGGTCGAAAAGTATTGGGTTGACGTGGTGTTGAGGAGCCAAAACCCAACAGCGGACCACCAGTCGGTAGATTACCTTCCGCCATCTTTAGACCTGCGACTCGCGGTTTATGCGTTGATCAGTGTGCACGTTCGTTCGCTTAATCAGCATCAAGCGATTTAATCGTGCCCTTTGGCAGGGTAGCGCCAATAGCCGATTTTTGAATTCGCATTTCCACATTTTCACCAACTTGGACCTTCACAAAGTCATCCTCTACCTTGTTGATCAACCCTACGATGCCACCTGCCGTTACGATTTCATCGCCCTTAGACAAACCTCCAACTAAACTTTGGTGTTCCTTGCGCCGCTTGTTTTGCGGACGAATTAACAAAAAGTAGAAGATAAGTACGAAGCCCCCCAAAAACAATAGATTGATGAGGCCACTGTCGCCACCGGCGGCACCTGCCGGGGCTGCATATGCAGTTGTTTCAAACAGATTCATATTCGGTAATCCAATCGTTACGGAGGGTCTCGACGCGGGTGCGAAATGTACCCGTTTCGATGGCGGCGCGCAATTGACCAACCAGTTGTTGGTAGTAATGCAAGTTGTGTCGCGTCATAAGCATTGCCCCCAATATTTCCCCACATTTGTCCAGATGATGGAGATAACCGCGACTAAAATGCCTACAGGTGTAACAGTCACAATGGGGATCCAAAGGTTCATCCGCCGTTTTATGCTTAGCATTCCTAATCTTGACCATGCCGCGGGAAGTAAATAAGTAGCCATTTCTGCCATTACGTGTCGGCATTACGCAGTCAAACATATCCACGCCTAGTTCAACCCCCCGGACGAGATCCTCTGGGGTTCCGACACCCATGAGATATCTGGGCGCATCCGTTGGCATTTCTGGCAGGATCTCGCTCAACACGCGATCCATGTCCGTCTTGCTTTCACCGACCGACAGGCCACCTATTGCATAACCGTCAAAACCGATATCAACCAAAGCCGCGAGACTTTCGCGTCGCAGATCGGTATACATGCCGCCTTGGACAATGCCAAATAGGCGTGCGCCCGGATTGATGACATCCGGGGCTCGCTGGTCGAATTGCAGTCTGCAACGAGCCGCCCAACGCATACTCAATGCCATAGAATTACGGGCCTGCTCTTGCGTGGCCGGGTGGGCAGTGCATTCGTCGAGCACCATGACAATATCGGAACCCAAATTCGTTTGAACCCTGATGGCCCGTTCTGGGGTGAGCTTCACTTTGTCGCCATTGATCGGCGAACGAAAAATGACCGCTTCTTCCGTCAGCTTACGCAAGTCCCCTAGGCTGAACACCTGAAAACCACCACTGTCGGTCAAAATAGGTTTGTCCCAGTTCATGAAGCCATGTAGTCCGCCAAACTCCCGGATCTGTTCATCTCCTGGACGCAGGAGTAAATGAAAAGTATTGCCCAGGAGAATTTGTGTGCCGACTTCTCGTAGATCATCCGGGCTCATGGCTTTGACCGTGCCGTAGGTACCACATGGCATAAACACGGGTGTTTCGACCGTACCGTGGGGTAATGTCAGTCGGCCACGACGCGCACCGTCGTCTTGAGCTACCAGCTCAAACATCTTATAACCCCTTATAAAAATTGTTTGCGACATCTCGATCCAGCCACATCGCATCACCGTAGCTGAAAAACCTGTACCGCTCTGCAACCGCATGGTGATATGCGCTCATGACCGTGCCATAACCAGCAAAAGCACTGACCAACATCAACAACGTTGAGCGCGGCAAATGAAAATTTGTGATCAAACAATCCACGACATGAAAGACAAAACCCGGCTTGATAAACAGCCGCGTCGAACCAGTGGCCGCTTCAACCCGTCCATCATGCTTCTGAGCAACGGTTTCCAGCGTTCTGACGACTGTGGTACCCACCCCTACAACCCGCCCACCATTTTCTTTGACAGAACATATCTGCCGCGCCGCTTCCTCACTCACCGAATAAAACTCTTCATGCATTACATGATCATCAAGTTCGTCTCGCACCGGTTGAAATGTCCCTGCGCCGACGTGCAAGGTAATCTCACATAGGGTCACGCCCTTTTTAGTGAGTGCCGCTAGCAAATCTTGGTCAAAATGCAGACCTGCCGTCGGCGCTGCTACGGCCCCAGGTCGTCGACCAAATACCGTTTGATAGCGATCAACATCTTCTGCTCTGACCGGGCGTTCGATATACGGAGGTAGGGGCATAGCGCCGTGTCGCTCGAGTATTTGTTCTAAGGGCTGGCGACTGCTGAGATGGTAGAACTGACCTTCCCGTCCTATGCACTGTAGCGCATCCTCTCCCACGAAAATGGCTTGACCTTCTCTTAGAGGTCTACTGACGCGTACTTGGAAGAGCGCGGAACAGGGATCGAGCAACCGTTCCAATAGCAGTTCGGCCTGGCCACCCGTGTCTTTCGCACCTCGCAGTCGCGCTTTTAAGACTCGAGTGTTATTCAGCACCAATACGTCGCCCGGATGAAGCAGGTCCAATATGTCGCAAAACTGTCCATCGCGCGGGCCGGTTTCGGCCATCTGCAACAGACGTGAAGAACCACGTTTTTCTGGGGGATACTGCGCGATCAACTCATTCGGCAGATCATAGACAAAGTCGTCAAGGTTCACTGGCTTTACTGACCAATGTTAGGAGCGCAGAGTTTAACGGAAGTTTTACCGCATGTGTGGCCGTTTCCTGAGCAACAAACCGCGCGCAAGGTCCTCGGCGAGGTACTCGACTTTCACAAGAGCAACGACCAATTGCGTCGGACTGATGCAGATCAGGCACGATACGAAACCACTATTGTTCATCCAAGTGTGGCAAAGACGCCCTGGATAGCCTTACAATTCCGAGTCTCTTGTGCCTGGGTGGCGAAATTGGTAGACGCGCCGGATTCAAAATCCGGTTCCTTCACGGGAGTGCCGGTTCGATTCCGGCCCTCGGTACCACGTAAGACTTTTAAAATCTTTTAACCTCCTGATCAGTCTCGCCAGAGAAAACCTCTGCCCGTCGTAAGAT
>JAQWQN010000236.1 GCA_029244465.1 Pseudomonadales bacterium | reverse complement strand
ACACGGCCCGTCCGGGCATTGTAATTGGTAAAAAGGGTGAGGATGTAGAGCGTCTGCGCGGTGAGTTGGCGAAAAGAATGGGCATGCCAGTTCACGTCAATATCGAAGAAATACGCAAACCTGAATTGGATGCGGATTTGGTCGCACAAAATGTAGCGCAACAATTAGAGCGGCGAGTGCAGTTTAGACGGGCCATGCGCCGAGTGATTCAAAATGCCATGCGCCTTGGTGCGGAGGGCATCAAGGTGCGAGTGGCGGGACGATTGGGTGGTGCGGAGATCGCTCGGTCTGAGGTTTACCATGAAGGTCGGGTACCGCTGCATACCTTGCGCGCAGATATCGATTATGCCACTGCAGAGGCACTGACGACGTACGGGATTCTGGGTATCAAAGTGTGGATCTTTAAAGGCGAAGTCATTGGTAAAACAGAGGAGGCTTCTCAGCAAAACCGCTAGACCCACGGTCGTGTTTGACGGATTGCAGATTGGATAGAAGAAGATGTTACAGCCAAAAAGAACAAAATTTAGAAAGATGCACAAAGGCCGCAATCGCGGTCTTGCCGAGCGCGGTAGCAAGGTCAGCTTTGGCGAATATGGACTTAAGGCAGTTGGTCGTGGTCGGTTAACCGCACGCCAAATTGAAGCGGGACGACGTGCTATGACGCGACACGTGCGTCGGGGCGGAAAGGTCTGGATCCGTGTTTTTCCAGACAAGCCGATTACTAAGAAGCCGCTCGAAGTGCGTCAGGGAAAAGGGAAAGGTAGCGTTGAGTATTGGGTCGCGCTGGTTCAACCTGGTCGAGTGCTTTATGAGATGGAAGGTGTGCCCGAAGACGTGGCGCGCGAAGCCCTCACGTTGGCGGCTGCGAAGCTGCCATTTAAAACAGTATTTGTTAAGCGGACAGCGATGTAATGAACGCGCAAGAACTACGAGAAAAATCGACAGACGAGCTAGATGGCGAACTCTTGCGGTTACGCAAAGAGCAATTTTCGCTACGCATGCAGTTTGCGAGTGGGCAGCTCGGTCAAACTCATTTGGTGACCGAAGTTCGGCGTGATATCGCGCGGGTAAAGACCTTCTTGACGGCGAAGGTGGCTGAGAAACAGAAGGAGAACGCGAATGGCTGAAGTGGCGGAACGCACAACAAACCCTCGCGCAGTAAGCGGTATTGTCGTGAGCGATAAGATGGATAAAACCGTCACCGTGCGCATAGAACGTCGGGTAAAGCACCCAGTCTATGGCAAATATATTCGCAAATCTTCCAAAGTGCATGCGCACGATGAAGACAATCGTTGCAACATAGGCGACCAGGTGACCGTGATCGAATGTCGGCCACTGTCCAAAACTAAAACGTGGGTGCTCAAGAGCATCGATGAGCGAACAGGCGGAGTCTAGGACCGATGATTCAGACTGAAAGCATGTTAGAGATTGCCGATAACAGCGGCGCGCGCCGGGTTCAGTGCATCAAAGTGCTGGGTGGTTCAAAGCGTCGTTACGCAGGAATCGGCGACATTATCAAGGTAACGGTGAAAGAGGCAATCCCTCGGGGGCGCGTCAAGAAGGGCCAGGTGATGAATGCTGTTGTGGTGCGTACGCGTAAAGGTGTGCGTCGCGCTGACGGTTCATTGATCAAGTTTGACCAAAATGCTGCTGTGCTACTCAATCCGCAGAATCAGCCACTTGGCACTCGGATTTTTGGCCCGGTAACGCGTGAGTTGCGAACCGAAAACTTCATGCGAATTGTATCCCTCGCACCAGAGGTGATCTGATGGCGAAGATTAAGAAAGACGATGAAGTGGTAGTGATTGCAGGGCGAGACAAAGGTCGTCGTGGCGAAGTTCTAAATGTCATGAAAGATGGGCGTTTGCGCATCGCAGGCCTCAATATGGTTAAGAAGCACACGCGTCCGAACCCAAATGTGGGAGAGCGCGGCGGCATCGTGGACCAAGAAGCGCCCATACAGGCTTCTAATGTTGCGATCTGGAACCATGAAGAGGAGCGCGCGGATCGCGTTGGCTACAAGGTCGAAGAAGGGAAAAAAGTACGTATCTTTAAGTCGACCGGAAAGGAAATAGAGGTTTAGACATGACGAATCTATATAAAAGCTATGTAGATGAGATTCGTCCGCAGTTGCAGAAAGAGCTTGGCCTGTCCAACATCATGCAAGTACCGCGCCTGGCAAAAGTAACGCTCAACATGGGTGTTGGCGAAGCTACCGGTGATCGGAAGGTGCTGGATGCGGCAGTGTCGGACATGACGGCAATAGCTGGACAGCAGCCGGTTGTTTGTAACGCACGAAAGTCCGAGGCGGGATTTAAAATTCGGGAAGGCTATCCGATAGGGTGCAAAGTAACTTTGCGTCAAGCGCGGATGTTCGATTTCATTGAGCGACTGGTAGGCATTGCAATACCAAGAATCAGAGACTTTCGCGGGCTAAACCCGCGGTCGTTTGATGGGCGGGGTAACTTCGCGATGGGCCTCTCTGAGCAGATCGTTTTTCCCGAAATTGACTATGACCAGATCGACAAGATTCGCGGCATGGATGTCTGCATCACAACTACCGCAAGTACGAACGAGCAGGCGTTGGCGCTATTGAAAGCGTTTAATTTTCCTTTTAGGACCTAGCGTTAGAAAAAGTTTAATAGGCAGTTAACCCGGATGGTTAGCGGTTAAGAAAAAAGAGAGTTATATGGCTAAACAATCAATGATCGAACGGGAGAAGAAGCGCGCACGCACCCGAGCAAGATATGCTCAGAAGCGCATTGCTCTGAAGGCCATTATTGCAGACCGAAATATGTCGGACGAAGAACGGTGGGACGCGCAGTTAAAGCTGCAAGCGCTACCACGGGACGCAAGTCCGATTCGCGAGAGACGTCGATGTGGATTGACTGGTCGCCCTCACGCCGTGTACCGAAAATTTGGTTTGGCTCGCAACAAGTTACGTGAGGCTGCTATGCGTGGCGACGTGCCAGGGCTTGTTAAGGCTAGTTGGTAGGAGAGTGTCATGACAATGCAGGACCCCATATCTGATTTGTTAACGCGCGTGCGAAATGCGCAGATGGCAGGTCACACTGAAGTAGCGGTGCCGAATTCGTCGATTAAGCGAAGCATCTTGAATGTGCTTGAAGGCGAAGGCTTTATTGATAGTTGGACAGCAACCGGTGAGTTGAAGTCGCAACTGAATATTGCGCTGCGTTACCACAACGGTGTGCCTGTTATTGAAGAGATAAAGCGAGTTTCACGTCCTGGTTTGAGAATCTACAAGGAGTCGCGTGAAATTCCCGCGGTTCGAGGTGGGCTTGGAATCGCAGTCGTCAGCACCAACAAGGGTGTCATGACGGACAAACAAGCGCGTGCGCAAGGCGTAGGCGGCGAAGTGCTCTGCACGGTCTTTTAGGAGAGAACGATGTCTCGAGTGGCAAATGCGCCTGTTGAGCTTCCTGCTGGTGTTGAGGTCAACGTCAATGGCCAAGATATCGCTGTTAAGGGTGCTAAAGGGGAATTGAAATTAGCGATACACGATACCGTTGAGCTAACCCAGGAAGACAATGTCCTGAAAGTGGCAGCACGGAATGGTGATCGTGGCGCCAATGCAATGGCCGGAACGATGCGCTCTCTCATCGCAAATATGGTGACAGGTGTTTCGGATGGGTTCTCGCGAAAGCTGGAGCTCCAAGGTGTTGGTTATCGAGCGCAGGCGCAAGGTCAGAAACTGAATTTACAGCTGGGGTTTTCTCACCCTGTTGAGTATGCCCTGCCGGAAGGCATCAGTGCTGAGACGCCAAGCCAGACAGTAATTGTAGTTGCCGGTATCGACAAGCAGTTGGTAGGCCAGGTGTGTGCCGAAATTAGGGCTTTTAGACCCCCGGAGCCCTACAAGGGTAAGGGTGTTCGATACGAAGGCGAGTACGTGCGACGTAAAGAAGCTAAGAAGAAGTAACGAAACGCGATAGATGGAAAAAAGAGTGAGTAGCTGGAAAGCGTTAGCAGACGGACAGAAAAGCGCGAAATAGTAGGTAGAGACAAAAGACGAGTTATGAATCAGAACAAAGTCAAAAGAATGCGCCGCGCCAAACGTGGCCGCATGAAGATTCGAGAATTAGGTGCAACGCGCCTCAACGTCACGCGAACTCCTCGCCATATCTATGCGCAGGTCACGTCCGCTGATGGTGGCACAGTCATTGCTCAGGCATCAACATTAGATAAATCGCTTCGTGATGGCGCGACGAGTAATACTGATGCAGCGTCCAAAGTAGGCGCTCTCATCGCAGATCGAGCAAAACAGGCGGGCGTGACGGCGGTTGCGTTCGATCGATCAGGTTACAAGTACCACGGCCGGGTGAAAGCCTTGGCCGATGCCGCTCGTGAAGGCGGTCTGGAGTTTTAGATGGCATATGCAGACGAAATTAAAGAAGAGGGTCTGGTTGAAAAGCTAGTCCAGGTCAATCGTGTCGCGAAGGTTGTTAAGGGCGGGCGTATATTTGGTTTCACCGCGCTAACAGTTGTTGGTGATGGCAATGGCCGAATTGGGTTTGGGCGTGGCAAGGCTCGTGAAGTGCCATTGGCGATTCAAAAAGCGATGGAATCAGCCCGTCGCAACATGGTCGATATAGAGCTCAATGGCGATACCTTGTGGTACGCGACCACGGGTCGACATTCAGCGTCCAAGGTATATATGCAGCCTGCATCATCTGGTACTGGTGTGATTGCGGGGGGTACGATGCGTGCCGTTTTAGAAGCGGCCGGTGTGCACAACGTTTTGGCCAAGTGTTACGGCTCAACGAATCCGGTAAACGTCGTGCGTGCGACGTTTAAAGCGCTAACCTCAATTAAGTCGCCGAATCAGGTGGCGGAGAAGCGCGGCAAGCCAGTTGAAGATGTCGTTGCGTGATAGCGAGAGAGAAGTTCGATGAGTGACAAGACGATAAAAGTGACGCTGACCAAAAGCCCAATCGGACGTCTTAAGAAGCACAAGGCGTGTGTGGCTGGTCTTGGTTTGCGCAGGATTGGTCATACCGTAGAGGTAGAAGATACACCTTCAGTGCGCGGCATGATCAATCGCATCGATTATATGCTGCAGGTTGAGGGAGAAGCGTAATGCGTTTGAATGAATTAAGTCCTGGCGTTGGCAGTAAGAAAGCGAAGCGTCGCGTCGGTCGCGGCCCTGGCTCGGGTTGGGGCAAGACGGCTACTCGTGGCCAAAAAGGTCAAAAGTCGCGAACAGGTGGCGGCGTAAGACCTGGTTTTGAAGGTGGACAGCTACCGTTGCAGATGCGAATTCCAAAGTTTGGTTTCCGTTCGCGCATCGGTGCAGTGACAGCCGAGGTACGTACGAGTGAACTTGTGCAAATGGCCGGTGATGAAGTCACCCTGGAAAGCCTCAAAGCCGCAAATATTGTACGCCGAGACATGAAGCGCGCACGCATCATGTTGAGTGGCGAGGTTGGTCGAGCCTTTAAGGTGAGCAGTGCGGATATTAAAGCGACCAAGGGCGCGAAAGCAGCCATTGAGTCCGCTGGTGGATCAATCGGCTAGTTCCTCGCGAACTAGGCCCATTGAATTAATTAACGAGCAGGTCGACAGATATGTCACGAAACGCCAGCGAAATGGCCAATCAACTGTCCGGCAATCAAGCCGGGGTGGCGGAACTCCGCAGTCGTCTGTTGTTTGTCTTGTTCGCATTGCTCGTCTATCGGGTTGGCACGCACATTCCTGTTCCTGGCATTGATCCAAGTCAGTTGCAGGTCCTGTTCAACCAAAATCAGGGCGGCATCCTTGAACTCTTCAATATGTTTTCAGGCGGAGCTTGGGAGCGCATGAGTATTTTGGCGCTCGGTGTCATCCCCTATATCACTGCTAGCATCATCATGAATTTGATGACGATGATGTATCCACAATTCCAGCAATGGCGCAAAGAGGGTGATGCTGGGCGGCGTAAAATCACCAAAGTAACACGTTACTTAACGCTTGGGATTGCCACCATCCAAGGGGTTTCTTTGACGGTCACATTGGCGAACCAAGGGTTAGCATTTGATCCGAACTTTACGTTCTATTTTGTTGCAGCATTGGCGATTGTCACCGGCTCGATGTTCATGATGTGGTTGGGTGAACAAATCACTGAGCGCGGTATCGGCAATGGCATCTCGCTACTGATTTTTTCTGGGATTGTTTCTGGTTTCCCGGCGGCGCTCGGCCAAGTGTTTGAAGCGGCGCGACAAGACCAGATAAATATCATAGCACTCCTCTTTATGAGTGTGATCGCCGTCGGCGTCATTTGGTTTATTGTTCGGGTTGAGCGAGCTCAACGCCGTATAACGGTCAACTACGCAAAGCGTCAACAAGGGCGGCGCATGTATCAAGCGCAGCAAAGCCACTTGCCGCTGAAAATTAATATGGCTGGCGTGATACCTGCGATATTTGCCTCGAGTTTATTGCTCGCGCCGGCATCTATGGCCAGTTGGTTCGGCACAAATGAAGGTATGGGCTGGCTGCAAGAGGTTTCTCTAGTGCTTTCACCCGGACAGCCGCTCTACATAATGATGTTTGCGGCGGGCATTATCTTTTTCAGCTTCTTCTATACCGCGATTATGTTCGATCCAAAAGATGTGGCGGATAATCTGAAGCGTCAAGGGGCATACATTCCAGGCATTCGTCCCGGCGCGCAGTCGGCGCGTTACATCGATGAGGTGATCACGCGTTTAACGGTTTTTGGTGCACTGTATGTGACCAGCGTCTGTTTGATGCCGGAGTTTATGGTTGTCGCGTTCGACATAACGTTCCAGTTGGGTGGCACGGCGCTACTGATTGTTGTCGTCGTCGCGATGGATTTTATGTCACAGGTGCAGTCTCACCTGATGTCGAGCCAGTACGCCAAGCTAATGGAAAAATCCAACTTGCAAGGCTACGGTAAGAAAAAAGGCGGATGACAGCTTAGCTTGTCCGGAGAAACGATATGAAAGTTAGAGCATCGGTAAAGAAAATGTGTCGCAATTGCAAAGTTGTGAAACGCCGTGGCGTCGTCCGCATTATATGCAGTGCGGAACCTCGCCATAAGCAGCGGCAAGGGTAGCTGTAGGTCATGCAGTTAAGCGCGAATTAGTTAGATTAAGCACGGAGTAACAGGGGCATCATAATATGGCACGTATTGCCGGTATAAACATTCCAGATAATAAGCACGCGCGAATTTCGCTGACGTACATATTTGGCATCGGACGAACGACCGCCGAAAAGATCTGTGATGCTACAGGGATAGACCCTGCCAGCAACGTTGGTGATTTAACGGAAGGTACTTTGGATGCGATACGCTCCGAAGTAGCGAAACTCTCGGTAGAAGGAGATCTTCGACGAGAAAACTCCATGAACATTAAACGTCTCATGGATTTAGGGTGCTATCGCGGCATACGCCATCGTCGTCGTTTGCCGGTACGCGGACAGCGTACACGAACAAATGCGCGAACGCGTAAGGGACCTACGCGCCCGATTCGTAGATAGACGCAAGTAGACGAAAGAATAGAGAAAAAAACATGGCAGAACGAAAGAAAGCCAAGCGCGTAGTGATTGATGGGGTAGCCCACATACACGCATCGTTTAACAACACAATTATTACGATCTCCGATCGGCAGGGTAATGCACTGTGTTGGGCGACATCTGGTGGCTCCGGTTTCCGTGGTTCGCGTAAGAGCACGCCATTCGCCGCTCAGGTGGCAGCGGAACGTGCAAGTAACACTGCGTTAGAGTTTGGCATGAAGAGCGTTGATGTGTTCGTGAAAGGCCCGGGACCGGGACGTGAGTCAGCGGTGCGTGCTTTGAACGCAGCAGGATTGAAGATAAACAGCATCTCGGACGTGACGCCCATTCCGCACAATGGATGTCGTCCACCCAAGAGACGTCGCGTCTAAGCGCGGTTGGCTCCCTTAAGATGACTGTCAGGTTTAGCAACAAAGGTTTCCAGGAAGAGGTATAGAGTATGGCCCGGTATTTAGGACCCAAACTCAAATTAAGCCGAAGAGAAGGTACCGATCTATTTTTAAAGAGCGGTGTCCGTCCGATTGATTCGAAGTGCAAGATTGATCAAGCACCGGGTCAACATGGCATTCGTCGCGGTCGACTCTCGGACTACGCGGTACAGCTGCGTGAAAAACAGAAAGTACGCAGAATATACGGTGTCTTAGAAAAGCAGTTCCGTAACTATTATAAGAAAGCCGATCGCAGGAAAGGCGCAACGGGTGAAAACCTGTTGATGCTGCTCGAGTCGAGGTTGGACAACGTTGTATATCGCATGGGCTATGGGTCCACGCGCGCAGAATCTCGGCAACTGGTATCGCACAAATCGATCACGGTGAATGGCGGTAGTGTCAACATCGCTTCGTATCAGGTTCGTCCTGACGATGTGGTTTCGGTGGCCGAGAAGTCTCGGTCGCAACTACGTATTCAAGCGGCTCTGCAGTTAGCTAGCCAGCGTACGCCGATCGAATGGGTGGAGGTGAACTCGGAGAAGATGGAAGGCGTATTCAAACGGCTACCTGATCGCGAAGAACTTCCAACAGAAATCAATGAAAACCTCATTGTGGAGCTTTACTCGAAGTAGCGGCGTTTGCCGTTTGGGTCCCTCCGTGGACCGTTATTTGGGTAGCACAAAAAGCGCTTAAGCGTTAGGAGACAAATAAATGTCACAGTTGGTGAATGACTTTTTGACCCCCCGTAATATAGAAATTCAGTCTGATAGCCCGCTACGAGCGCGCGTTACTCTGGAGCCTTTAGAACGCGGGTTCGGCCACACGTTGGGCAATACATTGCGCAGAATTCTTCTGTCGTCGATGCCGGGCTGTGCCATCTCGGAAGTCCAAATCGATGGAGTTTTGCATGAATACAGCACGCTTGAAGGTGTCCAGGAAGATGTCATCGACATTTTACTGAACCTAAAAGGTATCGCTGTGACGTTGCACAATCAAGATGAAGCGATCATCAGTCTTGTGAAAGATGGCTCAGGTCAAGTTACAGCGGGTGATTTTCAACTGACCCAGGATGTGGAAGTTACTAACCCAGACCACGTCGTTTGCACTTTGAACGACAATGGAGCGATCAGAATAGAGGCTCGTGTGACACGAGGGCGCGGGTACGTTCCGGTTGATTCAATCAGCGACGAAGAAGACACCCGTCCAATCGGTGTACTTCGACTCGATGCCTCCTACAGTCCAATGCGTCGCGTGGCTTA
The DNA here is from genome assembly GCA_029244465.1 of Pseudomonadales bacterium. GTDB lineage: Bacteria > Pseudomonadota > Gammaproteobacteria > Pseudomonadales > Azotimanducaceae > UBA4421. Next base: position 5,454 of record JAQWQN010000236.1, on the reverse strand, counting down.
CTCAGTAGAGAGCACCCGCGTAGAGCAGCGAACTGATCTCGATAAGTTGATTCTCGATCTCGAGACCAATGGCACGATTGATCCGGAAGAAGCGATCCGACGTGCAGCGACTATCCTGCAGCATCAGCTGGCGGTTTTTGTAGACCTTGAGAGCGAAGGCGAGCAAGTCGTTGAAGAGAAAGAAGACGAAATTGATCCGATTCTGACCCGACCAGTGGATGATCTGGAGCTTACAGTTCGATCTGCGAATTGTTTGAAGGCTGAGAACATTTATTACATCGGTGATTTGATCCAACGCACTGAAGTAGAACTCTTGAAGACACCTAACTTAGGTAAGAAGTCGCTCACAGAGATCAAAGATGTATTGTCATCGAGAGGACTGTCCCTCGGTATGCGTTTAGAAAACTGGCCGCCCGCAAACCTGCATGGCAGCGTCGGACGTAGCATTGGCTAGGGACCAGCTTGTTTGGGGGAAAGCCCCCTGCGTGCCGGTAGAAAGAGCCCTCAGCATGCTGGTTAAGCAAAGTCCTTGGTGTGCTGGCTAATAAGAGATAGGAACGAGAACATGCGTCATCGCAAAAGTGGTAGACAACTCAATAGAAACAGCTCTCATCGTGAAGCTATGTTCCGCAATATGGCCGTGTCATTGATTGATCATGAGATCATCAAGACCACGGTGCCTAAGGCGAAAGAGTTACGCCGAGTCGCTGAACCGCTAATCACTCTGGCGAAAGAAGATTCAGTAGCGAACCGACGACTGGCCTTTTCTCGTATGCGCGATAAAGCAGCGGTGGGGAAGCTTTTTGCAGAACTCGGGCCAAGATACGAAAGTCGACCGGGAGGCTATACGCGTATTTTGAAATGTGGTTTTCGGGCTGGTGATTCTGCCCCTATGGCTTACATCGAGTTGGTTGATCGACCAATGGATGACGACCTTGACTACGATGATGATGAGTTGGGAACATCCGGTTCGGCAGAGATCGAAGATGCAGAGATCATTGAAGAAGAAGTCATTGCAGACACGAGTGAAGCTGCAACTGAAAAAGAAGTAGTAGCAGAAGCAGCAGAAGAAGAAACAGTTGCCGAAGCGGACGACGACCAAGACGAGTCTAAAGGTAAGAGCTAAACCAATGACCTATAAGAGCTTCCATCCGACGCCGCGTACGCTGATGGGGCCCGGACCGTCGGACGTTCATCCCCGTGTTTTGGCTGCTATGTCGCAACCAACGATTGGGCATCTCGACCCCGAATTTATCGGCTTAATGGATGACATAAAATCCTTGCTGCGATATTCGTTCCAGACCAACAACACATTAACGGTTCCGCTTTCTGCGCCTGGTTCTGCGGGCATGGAAGCCGCGTTCTGTAACCTGCTTGAGCCAGGGGACAAGGCGATCGTGTGCATAAACGGTGTTTTTGGCATGCGCCAAGCTGAAAATGTACGACGCATGGGCGGAGAGCTGGTGACGGTCGAAGACGACTGGGGCACCCAAGTTGATCCTGAGAAGTTGCGCGCTGCGCTAAAGGCGAATCCAGATACGAAAGTTGTCTCCTTTGTGCACGCCGAAACTTCGACTGGCGTGTGTTCGGATGTGGCGACCCTTTGTGGTATTGCTCAGGCAGCGGGCGCACTGACAATCGTTGATTCCGTGACTGCGTTGGGTGGCATTGAACTGGCCGTGGATGACTGGGGTGCCGATGTTGTGTACTCAGGGACGCAAAAGTGTTTATCGTGTCCGCCTGGGATCAGTCTGATCACGTTTAGTGAGGCAGCTGCTGAACAGGTGAAATCACGTAATACCGCAGTACAAAGCTGGTTCCTTGACCTGTCATTATTGATGGCGTACTGGGAAGGGGACGGCGCCCGAAGTTATCATCACACGGCGCCGGTCAATGCGATGTATGGCTTGTATGAAGCACTACGCATGTTGCATGAAGAAGGGCTCGAGAATGCCTGGCAGCGGCATCGCACTCAGCATGAAGGCCTTGTGCGCGGGCTAGAAGGAATCGGTCTGGAATTTGTTGTTGATGCAGATTATCGATTGCCACAGTTGAACGTCGTGCAATCTCCCGATGGGGTCGACGAAGCAGCGGTTCGTAAACAACTGCTCGCAGAGTTCAATCTAGAGATTGGTGCTGGCTTAGGTGTCTTTGCCGGCAAAGTCTGGCGAATTGGTTTGATGGGCTACGCGGCCCGGTCTGAGAATGTGCAGCTCTGCATCAGCGGTTTGAAACACTGCCTGCAATAGATTCTGAATCACCCTCATAATTTGTGCTATTTGAGGGCCGGTCGAGATCGGCTCTATTAAAGAAAGTGTGAGGTAGCGCACAGAAAAAGGTCGTCTGATTCGCAAAATAGCTAATCTCGCTTTTGCAAAGGGCTATGCAATGACTGATGAGACTTCAATGCTTCTTAACCGTTTGGACGGTCGTCTATTCGTCGAAAAGGGTAGATTGTTCTATGTTTTACATGTCGATCGAAAAACAGGCATCGCCAGGGTAAGTGTGCGCGAAGACGACAAGCAAACCGTAGTTGAACTGCCGGTGCATGAAATCGGTGCCAAGGTGGGCGCCTGTAATCACTTGATGCTGGATGGTCTGGAGTCGCTGGAAACCGCTAGGCGTGTTCGTCAGGAAGCAGTCGGTTGGTACTTTACGGCACGCGAAGGTAAGTTCGGACCGTTTGCGTCAGAAGCGCAAGCGCAAGCGGAACTCAAACACTACATCATTTCCGTGCAAGGCGCCGATGTGGAGTACGAAGGTCGATTCGCCAAAGTCGGCTAGCTTGATCTGTCGGCTACCGATCAACGACTGAGTGTGTTGCGCAGAAATTTACCTGTGTGAGATCCTCGGTTCTTGGCGACCTGTTCCGGCGTACCGGTGGCGACGATCATTCCCCCGCCTGACCCCCCTTCTGGGCCCAGATCTACAATCCAATCCGCGGTCTTTATAACGTCTAAGTTGTGTTCGATGACAACAATGGTGTTGCCATCGTCTCGTAGTCGATGCAAGACCTCCAATAATTGTGCGATATCGTGGAAGTGCAGGCCGGTGGTTGGCTCATCCAAAATATAGAGCGTCTTGCCAGTATCTCGTTTCGATAACTCTCGGGAAAGCTTGATGCGTTGAGCTTCGCCGCCGGAGAGAGTTGTCGCTGCTTGGCCGAGTCTGATGTAGGAGAGACCAACGTCCATGAGCGTTTGTAGTTTTCGCGAAAGCATCGGGACTGCATCAAAGAATGAGCGTCCTTCTTCGACAGTCATATCTAAGACTTCATGTATGTTCTTCCCCTTATAGCGGATGTCGAGCGTTTCCCGATTGTAGCGCTTACCCTTACAGACATCGCAGGGCACATAGACGTCAGGCAGGAAGTGCATTTCTACCTTTATAACGCCGTCTCCCTGACAAGCTTCACAACGACCGCCCTTAACGTTGAAACTAAAACGACCTGGCTTGTAACCTCGCGTACGTGCTTCCGGCACTTGGGCAAAGAGCTCGCGAATTGGTGTGAACAGCCCTGTATAGGTCGCTGGGTTAGAGCGTGGTGTCCGACCAATCGGGCTTTGGTCAATGTCGACGACTTTGTCAAGATGACGCAAGCCGTCGATTGACTCGTGAGCGGCGGGTTTGAGCGTGGTGGCTTTGTTGAGTGCGGTCGCTGCGAGTGGATACAGTGTTTGATTGATAAGTGTCGACTTGCCGCTGCCGGAAACGCCCGTTACGCAAGTAAAGAGACCGCAAGGTAGAGAGATTGTGACGTCTTGTAGGTTGTTGCCACTCGCACCAGCTAAGGTCAAGATTCGATCGGTATCGTGGTTGACCCGCTGTTTTGGAATCTTTATAGATTTCTTGCCAGAAAGATATTGCCCGGTAATCGAATGCTTTGCTTTGACGATATCATCGATGTTGCCGTAAGCGACGACCTCGCCGCCGTGCACTCCAGCGCCGGGACCGATGTCGATCAAGAAGTCTGCCGCTCGAATAGCTTCCTCGTCGTGTTCGACAACGAGGACTGAGTTCCCTAAATCTTTTAGGTGCTTCAGGGTTCGCAATAAGCGTTCATTGTCGCGCTGATGTAGGCCGATGCTGGGTTCATCGAGGATGTACATCACGCCGACTAATCCGGCGCCGATTTGGCTTGCCAGACGAATCCGCTGCGCTTCTCCTCCAGACAACGTTTCAGCACTGCGATCAAGCGTTAGATAGTTAAGCCCGACGTCGACAAGAAATTGAAGTCGTGCTTGTATCTCCTTCAGTATCTTGTCGGCAATGGTTGCGCGTTGGCCTTTGAGTTTCAGTTGTTTGAAGTGATTTAGTGTCGTCTCGATAGCACCCTGAGTGATTTCAGGCAGATTGCTTTTGCCGATGAAAACGTGACGCGATTCTTTGCGCAGCCGGGTACCTAGACACTGCGGACAGTCGGCAATGCGTAAGAATTTCTGTAAATTCTCGCGCACCATATTTGAGTCGGTCTCGTGATAGCGCCGCTCCATATTTGGAATGACCCCTTCAAAACGGTGCCGACGTTTGATGACATCACCGCGGTCATTTACGTAGCTGAAGTCGATGCGCGTTTGCCCACTGCCATAGAGGATTGCTTGCTTGTGCTTTTTTGAGAGCTCGTTATAGGGCGCCTCTACATCAAAGCCGTAATGGTCTGCCAAGGAATTCAACATGTGGAAGTAGTACACGTTACGTCGGTCCCAGCCGCGTATAGCGCCTTCCGCGAGCGTTAGATCCTCGTCTGTAATAACAAGATCTGGATCGAAAAAATTGCTCACTCCAAGGCCATCACATGACTCACACGCGCCGGCGGGGTTGTTGAACGAGAACATTCTCGGTTCCAACTCAGATATGGCATAACCACAGGAGGGACAGGCAAATCGGGATGAAAAAACAAGAGGCTCTGCAGTTTCGTCGTCGATGTCTCGAACGAGTGCCACACCGTCGGTTAGCTGCAGGGCTGTTTCGAAGCTCTCCGCAAGCCGTTGTTGCATGTCTTCTCGGACACGCAATCGATCGACGACCGCCTCAACAGTGTGTTTTTTCTTTTTGTCGAGATCAGGCGTGGCATCAAGGTCGACAACGATGCCGTCGATTCGAGCGCGGATGAAACCGTTGCTGCGTAGTTCTTGAAAGACGTGGAGATGCTCACCCTTTCGCTCACTGATGACCGGCGCCAGAATCATGATGCGCTTGTCGTTATCGAGGGCAAGAACTTGGTCGACCATTTGGCTGACGGTTTGTGCTGCGAGCGGTTGACCGTGGTCTGGGCATCGAGGTTCGCCGACTCTGGCGTACAGTAATCTCAAATAGTCGTAGATTTCAGTGATCGTGCCGACCGTCGACCGCGGATTGTGAGAAGTCGACTTTTGTTCGATTGAAATTGCCGGTGAGAGCCCCTCGATATGATCCACATCTGGTTTTTCCATCATCGATAGAAATTGGCGGGCG
>JAQWQN010000194.1 GCA_029244465.1 Pseudomonadales bacterium | reverse complement strand
GACCTGCTCATCGGGAACGTACGATCCACAAACCACATGTACTGCTGGCTGCGAGCCAGGCTATACCAAGAAGGGCAGCGGAACTTCATGCTCCTGTAGCGCAGATGGTCATTGGAACTGTGACTTCGCATGCGATCTGGTGATATGCCCCGCTGGGCCTCCAGATGCACCGTTGCCACACCACGTTAGCAATGCAAGCTGGATGTGCAAGGAAGGGCACTATCAGGATCCTATGGTCGATGGCAAAATATCTAGGACTTCAAGACGCGCAGTACATCCTCTAATTCCACGATCGTTTGGCGGATAAGTAATCTAAACTGTGTCTGGTCTTCTTTCGCGTCTTCACTCGAGAGTCGTTGCCGCGCACCACCAATGGTGAACCCTTGCTCATACAATAAAGAGCGGATTTGACGGATGATAATGACGTCTTGTCGCTGGTAGTATCGCCGATTGCCGCGTCTCTTCACCGGACTTAGGTTTGGGAACTCCTGCTCCCAATAGCGCAAGACATGCGGCTTTACCTCACACAGTGTGCTGACTTCACCGATCGTGAAATACCGTTTACCCGGTATCGGTGGCAGTTCGTTATTGTTACCAGAATCTAACATCGAGTCTGTGTTCGCCTATGTATCTGTCAGTATACGGACAGTTTGCTGTGATCTGTGTTTTGTATATTACGTTCGCTTAATTCACAAGCGCTTAACGATCAAAATATTCTTCGTCGGGCTGGTTACCGGAATAGGCCTCGACGCGCGCTTTCAACTTTTGCCCTGGCCGGAAAGTAACCACCCGCCGTGCTGTGATCGGAATTTCTTCACCGGTCTTCGGGTTGCGTCCGGGTCGTTCGCCTTTTTCACGTAAGTCAAAATTGCCGAACCCTGACAGTTTGACCTGCACATTGTTCTCGAGAGAATCACGCACTTCAGCAAAGAAAAGTTCCACAATTTCCTTCGCTTCGCGCTTGTTCAAGCCAAGCTCATCGAACAACTGATCAGCCATTTTTGCTTTGGTTAATGCGCCCAAAACAACCTCCCTCTCTCACATTCTCAATGCATCCATTTCACTGGGTGCTGACGGCCTATTTTTGCCGTTCAGCAACCACGTCCGTCAGAAAATTAAGCCTTTTCTTTTTTAAGCTTCTACATGAGCCAGGCCTTAGTCTAACGCTGACGAGCCCCGAACCTTTCGGCCAGCGTAGCCATCACCGCCCCAGCGGAAGTGGCTACCTCGTCATCCGTAAGGGTCGCCGTTTGACTCTGATACGTCAAGCCTATGGCTAAACTTTTTTCATTAGAATCAATGCCTTTGCCTTCATAGACATCAAATAACCTGAACTCAACTAAGTGCACTCCGGCAGCCTTGCGCGCGCTCGCCTCAATGTCCGCCGCGTTGACCGATCTAGGAATGACAACCGCCAAGTCTCTGCGCACGGTCGGAAATTTTGAAACACGCGCGTATTGGCGGCGCGGTCGAGCCAATACGCGTCCCGCATCTAGCTCGAAGACGAAGACCCCATCCAGCTCGAGTTCGGCCTCAATTTCAGGGTGGAGGCGGCCAAGCAGGCCTGCACTTTGCCCATCGATTTTGAGGCGCGCACTCTGCCCAGGATGAAGAATCCGGCTAGCAACCGGTTCGTAATCAACCCGTCTGTGTCCAGCCCATTCGCACAGACTATCGACGACGCCCTTAAGATCGAAGAAATCAGTGGCATCGTGACGCGCATGCCAACTTTCTGGGGCACGCTGCCCCCAAAGTAAGCCGCCAAGTTTTTGAGGTTGCTCAATGTCTTGTTCACCCTGCTGAAAAACCAGCCCAAGTTCGAAGAGCGCAACCCGAGACAACTGTCGTGCACGGTTTTGTTTCAGAGCATCAACCAACCCCGGGAACATATTCGTCCGCATCGCGGATTGTTCTCTAGACATTGGATTAGCCAGCATTAACGGCTTCGCGCCCGGATCAAAAAGATCTAATAGTCCGGGTTCGACAAAGGTATAGGTAATGACCTCTTGGAGACCAAGACCAGCAAGGTATTGCTTCAGATGAGTCTCTGGACTCTGCTCCAGTTTCACATCACGAAGGCTGAGCGCAGTGTGCGGCGCTTGACTTGGGATGTTGTTATAGCCGTACACCCGACAGACCTCTTCAACCAGATCAGCTTCGATCGCAATGTCGAACCGGTGCGAAGGAGATCTCACGCGCCAACTGGCATCATCTCGGCTAACCACCGCCAAGCCAAGACGCTGCAATGCCTCATCAACACGATCAGCCCCAATCTCAACCCCAAGTAACTCATGCAACCGGCTATGCCGCAGCGTCACCTCAGAGGCCACCGGCAACGCCTGCACCTTAGCTGTTTCTACGACTGGCCCAGGCTGACCACCCACCAATTCCAGTAAAAGCTCAGTCGCTCGCGCCATGGCATCGAACTGCAGCTCAAAATCTACGCCGCGCTCGTATCTGTGCGATGCATCAGTATGCAGACCATAACGTCGAGCGGTGCCTGCCACGGCGAGCGGCGCAAAGTAGGCGCATTCAAGAAATACATCCTTCGTAGCAGACTGAACGCCACTGCGCTCACCGCCCATCACACCCGCAATAGCCACCGGTCCCGAACCATCCGCAATCAACAGCGTTTGTTCGTCCAGCACGACTTCTTGACCGTCGAGCAACGTCAGCTTCTCGCCCGCTGTCGCCAAACGAACATCAATTTCACCGGACAATTGATCGAGGTCAAAGGCGTGCATCGGCTGACCGAGTTCAATCAACACGTAATTCGTCACGTCGACGATCGGATCGATGCTGCGCAAACCGCAACGACGAAGACGTTCCTGCATCCAAAGCGGTGTCGACCGAGAAAGGTCTACGCCTCTAATAACCCGTCCCAAATAGCGCGGACAACCCTCAGCATGTGAGATGCGCACGGGGAACGTCGAGTCTATTTCAGCTTCAATCTGGGTGATCGGAGGAAACGTCACCGTAGCGTTGTTCAACACGCCGACTTCTCTCGCGATGCCCTTCATACTCAGGCAATCACCGCGATTTGGTGTCAGATCAAGGTCAACGATAACATCGTTCGTGTCGAGGACGTCGCTCACCTGATCACCAAGCGAACCGACCTGAAGCGACATGATCCCATCGTGGTCATCACCGAGGCCTAGCTCGCTCGCGCTGCACAGCATACCGTGAGACTCGACACCTCTAAGCTTGGCCTTCTTTATCTTGAAGTTCTCTGGCAAGACAGCACCGACGCGGGCAAATGCAGTACGCATGCCCGCCTTGACGTTCGGCGCACCACAAACAACCTGATGCACAGTTTCCCCATCATCGACTTCACAAACGCGTAGCTTATCCGCGTCCGGATGCGGCACAACAGACGCTACCTCTGCGACAACGACACCGGAAAACGCTCCAGCGACAGGGTCTACACCGTCAACCTCAAGACCCGCCATCGTTAACTGATGCAGTAAGTCTTCACGACCTAAACCCGGGTCAACCCATTCGCGCAACCACGCTTCACTAAACTTCATGTTCTACACCAAAATTAGTTGAATTGACGCAAAAATCTGACGTCGTTCTCGAAGAAGAGGCGCAAGTCGTCGACCTCATACAACAGCATCGCCAAGCGGTCGCCACCAAAACCAAAAGCAAACCCGCTATAGGCCTCGGGATCGATTCCCGACATAGACAACACGTTCGGGTGTATGAGCCCACACCCCATGACCTCAATCCAACCCGTCTGACTGCACACCCGGCAACCGCCGCCCAGACAGTGAACACATTGCACATCCACTTCGGCTGATGGCTCTGTAAACGGAAAGTAAGAAGGGCGGAACCGCACATCCAAGTCTTTTTCGAAGAATTTCTGCAAGAATTGGATCACCGTGCCTTTAAGATCGGCAAAACTAATCCCTTGGTCCACGACTAGCCCTTCCACCTGGTGGAACATTGGACTGTGTGTGAGATCAGAGTCGCGGCGATAAACACGACCCGGGCAAATCACCCGGATCGGCGGTTCTTGGGCTTCCATCGTATGAACCTGGCTCGGCGACGTGTGCGTCCGTAATAGACTGCCGTCGCCAAAATAGAAGGTGTCGTGCATGGCCCTGGCCGGGTGATGTGCCGGAATATTGAGGGCTTCGAAGTTGTAATAGTCATTTTCAATTTCACGACCGGGCTCGACGCCATATCCCGCACCGACAAAAATCTCCTCGATCCGGTTCATCGCTTGTGTGACTGGATGAAGCCCACCCTGCGCCTGGCGCCGCCCGGGCAGCGTAATGTCAACAGCATCGCCAGCGAGCGCATCGGCAAGCTGCGCTTGTTCAAGGGCAGCTTTGCGTGCTTCAAGCGCTTTTTGCACTATCGCTTTGGCGTGATTGATCCTGGCACCGACCTTCGGTCGTTGCTCAGCCTCGAGTTGACCTAATGATTTAAGCAACGCTGTGAGCTCACCTTTTTTGCCGAGGAAGCTCACCCGAACCTGATCAAGCGATTGTAGGTCGGTCGCATCCGCGATTGTTGCATTACCACGATCGATGATGTCCGCTAGCTTAGCGTCAATTTCCGTATCCATGTCTGCCTGCTCCATCTCCACCCCCTCTCTTGCCTAGAGAAAGAATCAAAAAAAAAGGAAGTCCCAAAGTCCTTCCTTTTCTTAATTTTTTGCGCTTCTCAACACGCATACCGCCAGGAAGGGTCCTAGTTAAGGTCTCCTGAAAGCGATATTGAGAACACGCAAATAAGCGAGTTGACGCTTTAAGCTGCCTTCGCTCGATCGACTAATGTTGCGAATGCTTCTTTCTCATGCATCGCGATATCAGCTAGTACCTTGCGATCCACCTCTACCCCTGCTTCCTTGAGACCGGAGATAAAGCGACTGTAAGAGAGACCGTGCTCTCGAGCAGCAGCGTTGATCCTAACAATCCACAACTGGCGAAACTGTCGCTTACGCTGGCGACGGTCGCGATAAGCGTACTGACCCGCCTTAATGACGGCTTGCTTGGCAACCTTGAATGTACGGCTACGGGCGCCGTAGTATCCTCGGGCCTGCTTTAAGATTTTTTTACGACGGGCCCTTGATGCCACGCCTCGCTTAATTCTTGGCATGGGATCTCCTAACGAGCCTTAGTCGGTAACATACGGCGCAACGCTGGCACGTCCGCCTTGGCAACATTTTCCATTCCACGCAAATGACGCTTGCGCTTCTGCGCTTTCTTGGTTTGGATATGGTTGCGGTTAACCTGCTTGTGTTTATAACCGTTAGCAGTGCGTCGAAAGCGTTTCGCCGCTCCACTGTTAGTCTTCATCTTGGGCATTTATTGCTCCACGCATTGTTAAATTTTAAGCTCACCAACAACTTCGATTTAACCCGAAGCGATGAGCACACCAATCGCCGGTATGGATGGGGGCTTTGAACCCTTCTTCTATTTTTGAGCGAAAAAGTTTTGCTACTTATTCTTCTTTCTGGGTGCCAACACCATGATCACCTGTCGACCTTCAAACTTGGGTTCTGCTTCGATCGAAGCCACCCCATCGAGATCGTCAGCGATCCGGCCCATCAAGGTCATGCCAATTTCTGGGTGGACAACTTCCCTACCCCGAAATCTAAGTGTAACCTTGGCCTTGTCACCCTCTTCGAGAAAGCGCTGCAGGTTGCGTAGTTTTACCTGGTAATCGCCTTCTTCCGTTCCCGGACGAAACTTTATTTCTTTGACTTGGATCTGCTTCTGCTTTTTCCGTTGCGCTGCACGCGTCTTTTTCAGTTCAAACAGATGTTTACCATAGTCCATTACTTTGCAGACTGGGGGTTCAGCTTCCGGTGCGACCAGCACCAAATCTAATCCCGAAGCCCGCGCTTCAGCCAACGCATCTTCTCTTGAGACAATACCTCGTTGACCACCATCAGCACCAACTAGCCGTACGTTGTTGGAACGAATATCTTCATTCAACAATGACCGGTCGGCACGCTTAGTACCTTTTTTAATGAGAATCTCCCTGCATACGGGTGCGTCTTCTCCTGGCTCGCTTAACAAAAGGGAGCGCATTCTACTGCCGCATTCCACCCTGTTCAAGGTTAATTCTATCCGTCTGCCGGGACGCGATAAACCATCAAATATCTATAAATCAATGTGTTAGCCTATTTCAACACCCTTAAGGACCAAAAAGTTACCCCGCTAAGACCGCTAAATAGATCGAAAATTCACATAATTGCATCAAATATCGGCTCTGCTAAGATCAACGGCCCGATTAATCACATGAGAGGCTAGTCATTTGGACACGGTAATTACCGGCACGAATCAGGAAATTCGCACCGCACTCGACGATGTGAATTTGCCTAACCTGCTACTCGTACTCGCGACCGTCACCGGCGACGAGGTGTGGCTGAGCGAGAAGTATCGACCAGCTGCCGTTGAGGCGCCGGAAGGAAGCCTCTTTCCTGACGATACCGGTAGATATCCCGAAGCCCTCCAAGAAGACATTAAGACAGCCGCAGTCGAAATTCTTGCCGCGATTCGCGATGGCCAACGCGAGCTCGGCCCCGCACCAGACCAAGACCAATTGCGGCAAATGTTGAGCTTCTCTTTAGCAGAACAAGTGAGCGCCGATTACGCGTCGATGTTGATGGAAGAAACTCATCTACGCGACCGAGATACACAATGGCAGCCAACGCTCAACAAAGCGGTTACAGCAAAGCGAGCGAAAGACTTCACCGCACTTATCATTGGCGCGGGCATGTCCGGTATTGGTATCGCCGCGAAACTAAAAAAGGCGGGCATTGCCTTTTCTATCGTCGAGAAGAACAATCAGGTCGGCGGCACGTGGTTCGAAAACACCTATCCAGATTGCGGCGTTGACACCCCCAATCATTACTACTCTTATTCATTCAACCGCAATCCTGAATGGTCTGGATACTTCTCCAAACGCGATGAACTATTTGCCTACTTCGACGACTGTGCGGACGAGTTTGAGATTCGCGACCATGTTCGTTTCGGTACCGAGCTTGTCGAAGCGAGGTTCAACGCCGCGTCGAACCTGTGGGATGTGACCACGCGCGACGCGCAAGGCGAACACCAAGAATCGGTCAACGTCGTCATCTCCGCGGTGGGACAACTCAATCGCCCGGCCATGCCAGACATACCCGGTCTGGAGACCTTCGCCGGGGAAACCTGGCATTCTGCGCGTTGGCGTAACGATGTCGACCTCACAGGCAAACGCGTCGCTGTCGTTGGCACGGGGTGTTCCTGCGTACAGCTACTGCCAAAGACAGCTGCAGCGGCCGAACAGGCACTTGTTTTCCAACGCACGCCACACTGGGTATCGCCAGCGCGCGACTACTATAAACCCGTTGAACCAGGACAGTTATGGGCGCTCAAGCATGTGCCCTACTATGCCGAATTTCATCGTGCGCGCATGATCCTGATCTTCGGCGACCGGTCATGGGAAGCCGTGGTTGCCGACCCCGACTGGGGTCAGCCTGATCTGTCCATGAACGAAGCCAATCACGGCATGCGCGAAGCGCTGACGGCGTTCATCAAGGAAGGCTTAGGTACGAAAACAGACTACATACAACACTGCGTGCCAGATTTCCCTGTTTGGGGCAAGCGGCTGATCGTCGACAACGGTTGGTACCAGACGCTCGCACGAGAAAATGTCAACTTAGTGACGGATCCGATCACCGCTATTGAAGGCAACGGCGTGCGGACTGAGGACGGTACACTGCACGAAGTGGACATACTCATTCTTGCGACCG
>JAQWQN010000174.1 GCA_029244465.1 Pseudomonadales bacterium | reverse complement strand
AACGGCATCTAAATCGGCAGCGGTCGGGGCGCGACCTTCCTGAAAGTAGGGTTGGTCCCAGCCGCGCCCCAAAATCCACTCACCTTTAGGCTTTGTCTTTGCCTGCTCCGCGACCTGAGCGACGCAGTCGGCGATGGATGTCGCTGTTGGAAATGCAAGATCTAAGGAAAATGGGGGTCTCGTTTCAGCCCAGCCTAGAAGATGTAAGTGTGAATCATTGATGCCTGGGAGAACCGTGCGCCCCTCCAGATCAAACCGCCGTGTTTGTGGGCCAATCAACTGGGAGATCTCTTTGTCGCTACCGACGGCAATAATTTGATTCGCCCGCAGAGCGATGGCACTCACGCGACGATCGTTTGCGTCGACTGTATGAATCTCACCACCCGTCAGGACAATATCGGCGAACGGTTTTGTCGTCGTTGAGCAGGCAGTTAGAAAGAACGGAGGCATGGCCGTTAGGAGGTGTCTGCGTGTTAGCTTCATTCGGCCGCTCGATCTGTTGTGCATGGTTGAGAGTACGCGCTGATCGATAACTAGGACAAGCACGAATATGCATGCCCCGGTTTGATTCCTAGCGCTAGCAGTTCGTCGTTCTGGATGGTGACCGCCAACGCCAATACGGGGCTGCGTAGCGTCCCTTGGACTGAATTTTTGCAAAGAAGGACATGCCGTTCGATTTTCCTGATCTTGCGGGCTTGTGTGCCACCCGCTCAACCTGCTTGGGCGTTCATACGCCCGGGTCGACGCATTGCCGGAGGGTACAAGGTGGATGGGGTTACCGAGCTATCGTGTTGGCCTATGTGGTTCCTGGCAGCGGGCGATGAATGCGTCTCAAAATGCAACGGCAAATGGTTTAACCGGGTTGCTTAACGACGGCGTTAAGACTTGGTCTGTTACGGTCATGTGGGCGATGGCCTGCTCGAACTCTGGCAATTCAGGCACAAGTACCTGGGTCCAAGAGGCCTACTGCGGGTTGGCAGGTACTCTACCGCGGGCAGGGTTCGCGACTTTTTCCCTGACACGTCACCGTGAAATCTCAGAACGCAGCGCGAGCGAGGGCAAGACGAATAGTGAAGGTGATGATCGAGGCGTCTGCCTAGCCCAGATGAGTTCTATGTGCCCGGTTAATCACCGTATACTCTGTGCGAATGGCGAATTGTAGGGGCGGTAATTATGTCGGTGACAACTAGGGCGGCTCGTGGTGAGGATGAGGCAAGGTGTAAGGCGTTATTGGAAGTCCTTGGCGCGGCAGACAATCAGAGACCAGCACCTCCCGGTTTCCATGCCGTATTTGAAAAGTTGCTGACTGAAGAACGAGGTCGGGTCATTGTCGCCGAGGAGGCTGGTGTCGTGCTCGGGATGGCGACGGTGAGCTACAACGTTGCGCTTCGTTATGATGGCGAGTATTGCCAACTCGAAGAACTGATTGTTGACCCAGCAGCCCGCGGGAAAAACCTAGGAGGTTTACTCGTGCAGAGAACCATAGCTGATGCCAGCGAGCGTGGCTGTGCTGAATTTGGCCTCTATCTGGTCGTACACACGGAACACAATCGATCGTTCTATGAAAAGTATGGTTTACGTGCGGTAGGTACTGAGATGCGCTTGCCTCTAAATTCTGATTGAAGGAAAAGGTCCGTTGATGATTGTTTTATGGACGAAGCGGCTGATATTTATCGTCAGCGCTCTGATTTTGGGTAACGCAGTGTCTGCAGAACCAACGGTTAGGGCAGCGCAAGGTATGTTGACTGGTTTTGCCGAAAACGGACGCACTGTGTTCAAGGGCATCCCTTTTGCACGGCCGCCAGTGGGAGATTTGCGTTGGCGTGCTCCGGTAAAACCGATTGCCCGAGACCAAGTTGCCGGGGCGTTTGGCCCTCAATGCACGCAGCAGGCGGTGCCGGCGAGCCAAGAAAATTGCTTGTATTTGAATGTCTGGACCAACGGCTTGGATCAGAAAAAGCAACCAGTCATGGTATGGGTTCATGGCGGTGGCTTTCGTGGCGGCAGTGGCAACATAGATGGGCACGCGTTGGCAGGAGAAGGTGTCGTTGTGGTCTCCTTCAACTATCGCTTGGGTCCCATAGGGTTTTTTGCCCATAACGAGCTACCTGGCGCACTGAATTTTGGCTTGCTCGATATGGTTGCGGCTCTTGAGTGGGTACAGACGAACATTGAGGCGTTTGGTGGTGATCCGGCCAATGTCACCATTTTTGGTGTTTCCGCCGGTGGACAGGCCATCAACCTGCTAATGGCCTGTCCTTCAGCCAACGGACTGTTCCACCGTGCGATCGCACAGAGTGGTTATGGCACTTGGCCGCTCCCAAGGATACGTGGGCTTAAGGCGCCGTGGCTTAAGAATTGGCTCGGCGAGCCAGTTGAAGATGCGATTTCAGTTAGCCGTGCGATAACGGCAGAACTAAGCGGAACAGATGATATGGGATCCCTGCGGCGGCTCGCAGCGAGGGACCTGGTGAATGCCTTGGATGGCTTTCAACTGCCGATTGTTGATGGCGTGTCTTTACCGGATGAGCCCGCTGTCGTATTTATGCAGGGCGAGCAGGCGGATGTGCCCTATCTCACGGGTGGCAATAGCTATGAAGGCTCGGTGCAACGAGGTTCAGGCATAACCTTGGCGGACGTGGCCTCTGGCTTTGCATATGCAGACAAGGCTGTGCGAGCCGAATACATTGCCGACATGGCTGGCGATGAGAAGCTCGGTTGGAAACGTGTCTTTGGAGATCTGCGCTATGTGTTGTCTGCGCACATCCTAACTGATGCGATGTCGACCGTGTCGAGTTCGGCATGGCGGTACTATGTCGACTTTGTGCCTGTGGCGTACAAAGACGAATGGCCGGGTACACCGCATGCGATGGAAACGATCTTTCTTTTTTCTGGAGATGCGTCGCCAGACCCCGAGGTCCAAGCGCTTTCGCGAAGGATGCGAGGCTATTGGACGCGGTTTGCTAAGTTTGGTGATCCCAACGGTAACCCGACTAACAGGTTGTTGAACGCGAGGAATCTAACATGGCCGCCATCGACCGCCGCGGTGCCGAAATGGCTTGTGTTTGCCCATGAAGATCGTATTGAAGAGAAGCCTCTTGGCGATAAGCTGGGCTTGTTATCGGGTCACTATATGCGTCGCCATTTGTAGCGATGAGCAGTCGTTTGACACAACTTGCTGTTGGCTTATTAGCGGTCGCTGTCTGTCTGGCACCTGCCTCCAGTTTGGCAACTACGGTTTTTGCTGCGGCAAGCCTCAAAGACGCTATCGAGGAGGTAGCGACAGAGTTTACCTCTGCAACAGGGGCTGAGCTTACGCTTTCATTTGCAAGCTCGGCGATTCTTGCTCGACAGATCGACTTTGGTGCACCTGCTGATCTTTTTATCTCTGCGAACGGTGCGTGGATGGATTGGTTGAGCGCACGCGGACGAATTAAGGCAACGACGAGAATGAATCTGATCGGAAATCGTTTGGTGTTGGTGTCCCATCGAGCAGGTGTCAGTCAGATCAACTTGTCGGATAGTTCGGCCATAGCTGCACTTTTAGGCAATGGACGTCTAGCAATGGGTTTAGTGACTGCGGTACCCGCCGGTATTTATGGTAAAGCGGCTCTCTCCAACTTGGGGATGTGGTCGACGCTAAAGGACCGGGTTGCGCAGACTGACAACGTTAGATCAGCGGTCACCCTGGTCGCGACCGGTGAAGCTCCCCTTGGTATCGTCTACGCCAGCGATGCGTTGATTTCAAATAATGTGCATGTCGTTGCTACCTTTCCAAGCGCAAGCCATGAGCCCATCGTCTATCCGCTTGCTGAACTGCTAGCAAGTCGAGACCCTGTTGTGCGGCAACTAACGTCTTTTTTAAACACACAGGGCGCGCAGGCAGTCTTCATTCGCCATGGTTTCACGCCGTTGCCGCGTCGCATCGCTTCGCATCGCAGTCGTAAGAAGTGATGGGGTTAGGACCTTCTGAATGGCAGGCAGTTTTTCTGTCTATTAAAGTTGGACTATGGGCAACGATCCTGAGTCTTCCTGTTGGGATATTTGTAGCTTATGCCTTGGCGCGCTGGGAATTTCGCGGTAAGCAGTTCTTAAATGCGCTCGTGCACTTGCCACTGGTTTTGCCTCCGGTTGTAACTGGATACTTACTGCTCTTGGTCTTTGGCACGCGAGGGGCCGTCGGTAGCTTTCTGGCAGACCTTGGTGTTGTGCTTGCCTTTCAGTGGACCGGCGCGGTGCTGGCGGCGGCGATCATGGCGTTCCCATTGATGGTCAGAGCGATTCGGCTTTCGATAGAAGCCGTGGACCGTAAGCTTGAGGACGCTGCTGCGACATTGGGTGCTTCTCCCATACAAGTCTTCAGACGCATCACGTTGCCGCTGATTTTGCCGGGGGTCGTTGCTGGATCTGTCCTTGCTTTCGCAAAGGCGATTGGAGAATTTGGCGCGACGATTACATTTGTTGCCAACATACCCGGTCAAACGCAGACCATTCCTTCTGCCATTTATGCTTTTTTGCAGGTCCCCGATGGTGAAGGCGTGGCCTTAAGATTGGTCGCTATATCGATCCTCATCGCTATTGCAGCAGTGTTGGTGTCTGAGTCGATCGCGCAACGTGTTGCGCGCAAGGTTGGCGAACGCTAATGCTCACAATCAAGTTACAGCATCACTTTGAGGGCTTTCGACTGGACGTCGATTTTACTGCGCCGCCTGGATTGACCGTATTGTTCGGTAGTTCAGGTTCTGGTAAGACGAGCATCATCAATGCGGTGGCTGGCTTGTTACGGCCGGATGTAGGTAAGGTCGTCCTGGCTGGCTCGACGCTGCTGGATACCCGTACC
The DNA here is from genome assembly GCA_029244465.1 of Pseudomonadales bacterium. Classification (GTDB taxonomy): domain Bacteria; phylum Pseudomonadota; class Gammaproteobacteria; order Pseudomonadales; family Azotimanducaceae; genus UBA4421. Next base: position 11,396 of record JAQWQN010000174.1, on the reverse strand, counting down.
GGGGTGTATGTACCACCTCACCAACGTCAGATTGGTTATGTATTCCAGGAAGGTCGCCTATTTCCGCATTTAAGCGTTGCTGGCAATCTGACCTTTGGACAGAAGAGTGAGGATCCTGTGGCCATGAGTCGTATTGTTGATCTGCTCGGTATCAGCCATCTACTAGAACGGCAACCGAACACGCTCTCTGGTGGTGAGAAGCAGCGGGTGGCGATCGGGCGAGCGTTGATTAGTAAGCCTTCGCTGCTGCTTGCTGATGAGCCACTTGCGGCACTCGATGAGGCGCGCAAATCGGAAATCCTGCCCTACTTTGAACGGCTGCGAGATGAAATTGCGACACCGATTGTGTATGTGAGTCACTCCGCTACGGAAGTTGCTCGGCTGGCGACGAGCGTGGTCGCTTTGGAGAACGGTCGCGTTATCGGTCAGGGGCCGGCGATGGATTTGCTGGCAGATTCTAGTGTGGCGCCCATGGGGATTCGATCCGTTGGCGCTGTCATTGAAGGCCGGGTGGGCGAACATTGTCCAGACGGTTTGTCGGAACTGCGTGCAGGCGGTGAGCGACTCTATGTGCCGAAAGTTGCACAAAAGGTTGGCGAGACAATACGCGTTCGCATCCCGGCACACGAGGTGCTGTTGGCGATCGACGAGCCACATGCAATCTCGGCGCTTAATGTGTTTAAGGGCACGGTGCGAGGACTGCAACCTACTGAAGATCGTGGCGTAGTGGTAACCCTAGAGACGAGCGCTGGGCTGATTTTATCGAGAGTCACGGAGAGATCCGCCAGTTCGTTAGGTTTGCAGTTGGGTGCGACCTGTTTCGCTATCGTGAAGACTGTCGCTATTGCGCCAGAAGATGTTGGTGGGTAATGGTGCCTTGGAGGTCGTGGCATCAGACGCAAGGACAAAATGCGTTGGCGCCCAGGCCTGGGGTGGTCAGATTGCGGTGGTGCGTTGCGCAGACAGGACACGCACTAAACGGACCGGCGAGCTCAAGGTGAAATATCGCCGGCGACCGATGGCGCGAGCCGAGAGCCCACTGAGTGTTTTGCTAAAATGCTGCGGTAAGCTTGGTAGACGTTCGCGAAGGCGGCTGACCAATCCTTTCTATCGTTTTATGTTTTGGCCTGGTGCGGACGCTGATTGCCCTGGTTATCTCAACGCGACTAACGACCCGGAGCAAACTTCACGTTGCAACAGTATTAGTGGGTTATGACCAGGCATACGCCGTACTAACCATACGGCCAAGCAAAACAACGAGCGCTTTGGTAGCAAATACGCTGATCTGAGAATGAGGACGATTGATGGCGACGTTCACCGATAAACGACTTGGCACCGTGGCCGATGAAATAGCCCCCGATGGCTCGGAAGTTCGTCGATTGGTGGCATTACCGCGGGGTAGTATGGGCCATTTCACGATTCCCGCAGGGCAAATTATCCGTGCGGTGCGGCACAAAAGCGTCGATGAAATTTGGTACGTTCTTGAAGGGTCGGGCGAGATGTGGCGCAAGGGACCGGCCGATGAACGTGTGATTTCTTTGCAGAAAGGTGTCAGTCTTTCCATTCCGGTAGGGACGAGTTTCCAAGTTCGGAGCACGGGACGACAAGACCTGCACGTTCTGGGTCAAACGATGCCTAGATGGCCAGGAGATGATGAAGCTGAGATCGTTGCTGGCAAGTGGACAGCAACGTTGGTTACAGGCGAGCAATAACCAGAAACTATTAGGAGTAGTGTAATGGCGGGAAATGCAGAAATCATAAGGAAGTTTATTGCGAGTTGGAGCGACATGGACGCCGATGATTTAGCCAGCTATTTCACCGATGGGGGTACTTATCACAACATGCCTGCGAAGCCTGTGACGGGTCGCGATAATGTTGCGCAGTTCATCAAGGTCTTTTTGCAAACTTGGACGGATACCACGTGGGACATTCTGAATTTGGTGGAAGAGGGCGATGTCGTTATTTGCGAACGCTTAGATCGGACCAAGACCACCAAGGGTGACGTGGACCTTCCTTGTGTCGGCGTTTTTGAGATGCAGCACGGCAAGATACACGTTTGGCGGGACTATTTTGATATGGCGACTTTTACGCGCGCGCTCTCTAGCTACAGTCGGATTGGGTCTAGTAGGGCTAAATTTCCTTGTTACTCGGCGAGCCAACGATGCACTTTTCGTTCGAGCAAGCCCAAAGGCAATGCGCCGCTGTCTAGAATTACATCATGAAACGCACGGATATCAAACTGGTTGCCTAATTGTGCCGCTGCATGTTCTCGCAGTTCTAAGATTTTGAGCATGCCGATCATGTAGGCGGTCGCTTGGCCGGGCATGACAATATAGCGCCTAATCTCACTGCGGGCCGCTGGGACGGCTAAGCTCGCGTTTGCCATCATGAAATCAAAGGCTTGCTCCTCTGGCCAATCCATAGCGTGCAGTCCGGTGTCGACGACCAAACGAACGGCGCGCCATAGCTCGGAATTCAGTCTGCCAAATTCAGATAATTGCGTTTTATAGGTCCCCGGGATTTCTTTAGCAAAACGCTCGGCGTAGAGCCCCCAACCTTCAGAAAACGTCGTAATGCTGGCGTTCTTGCGAAATTCTGGAATACCCTGGAGTTCTTTGGCGATCGCAATCTGCATATGGTGGCCAGGTAACCCTTCATGATAGGCGATAACTTCCAATTCTGGCCGAGGCATCGCGAACATGTCAGAAAGGTGCGCGTAGTAAATACCTGGTCTGGACCCGTCTGGCGTGCTGGCGAAATAATGTTGCGCGGCGCCGTCTTGTTCGCGAAAAGCTTCAACTCGCCGGACGACAAGATCGGCCTTCGGCAGGATCCCGAAGTAATCTGGCAAATGGTCCTTGATATTTTCGATGGCGAGCGTTGCTTCGTCGATGTAAGCCTGGCGCCCGGCATTATTGTTGGGGAAGAACAGGCGGTCATCTTCACGACCTTCGCGCAGCCACCGAAAAAATTCCTGCAAGCTCCCATCAAAGTTCATTTGCTCTTTGATGGCCTCCATCGCCGTGTGGATCCGTTGAATTTCACGCAAGCCGATGGTGTGAATCTCCTCAGCGCTCCGATCTGTTGTTGTGTGGTATGCGAGGCGCTCTTGGTAATAAGCCGATCCATTAACTAAGGAGCCAACACCGGTTGCGGTGACGCTTGCATTTGCTCGATCGGTTTCTTGCCAATTGATCAACGCGGTATAGGCCGGTAACCAGTGCGTGAGAAGTTGTTCTCGTCCCCGCAGCAGAAATTCTGACGCTTGCTGAGAATTAATGATTCCATTCTCTTCTAGGCCACCGATTTTCTGCTCTAGGTCTTCCCATAACGGGTTCTTTTTCTCTGTTTCGTCGAAGGGGAAGCCAGAGATTAGTGTTCGTGACTCTCCAATCACCGCGCCATAGGCGAAGTAGGGTGGGTGCACACCAGCATCTGCGTATCGTCTAGAACGTGTTATCAGTTGGTTTACGGCGCGAGCACCTTCTTCTATGCGGTTTAGTAGTGCGTTGAGATCGGAGCTCGTGTTGACTTGATGAAATGAAATAAGGAGTTGTGGGAGAAATGAGTGCATCGATCCCATTTGCGTAAAGACATATTCCTGTTCGCGAAAGTTATCAGCCTTTTCTGCCATGTCCGCTTGGTAGATCCAAAGATCGTAGGAATCTTTCGTTGTGCTGTTGAGGGCGTCATAAGAAAACTGTGTTCGCAATTCCTCTGTGGCTGCTTTCTGCCAAGTGAGAGAGGCGTTGAGGCCGGCTTCAGACAGATCATCGATGCGGCCGTAATCTTCGTCTTTGATCCCGAGCAAAGTCTTTCGGATTGGAGAAAAGCTCAGCGCTTCGTCGAACTTAACATCGAACCACGCGTTCAGCCGTTCGGATTCACTAGGTGTGGATACGCGAGATTCTTGTTCTGCTTGGCTACACGCGGTCAGTAGAAAAGAAGCGATTAACCATGTACAGGCTCGCAGAAATTTGCGCATTTGAATGGCAGGCCATCGAAAAGTGGGACTCATCGTCCGTAAATTTCATATCGAAAGCAACTTAGTAGCTGTACCGATGGTTAGACTTTATGGGTGCGAGGAGCATGTAGGGGATCCAGGCAAACCATGTGACGAAAATGACGGGCAGTAGCCAAACTACGCTGCACAATAGCAGCAGTAGCAACGAGAAGAAGCCAGCAATGATGCCCATGATCTATAAATTGTTAAGCGTGTACAGAGTTAGAGCAAAATGTGTGCCATAAAAATATATTTAAAATCAGATAGTTAGATATGGAGGCGCTGCACCTTTGGTCAATTCGACCGATTTTGGACGGATTTTCAAGTATTGAAATGCGACCGCCTGCGCAAGTTTTTCTCCGTCAGTGCCGATCTATTCGGCGGTGTTGCGTCATAGCGCGTAGTGAGTAAAAAATTAGGTAGACATCATGGCGGGTATCACAAACCCTGCCCAATGATGCATGGCGCTTGGGTTCTTGGAGTTGATCTTGCAGTCAGTCACATCGGTGCTCTAGTGTTAGGGGGTTGTCCTCGGTCTAGGTCCGACGTGCGTGGCTGGATAGTCAATTACTGACGCGTTCGATGTAGGCGATAGAGCCCGGTGCGCGCGGTGATGAAGAGGCTGTGTTCGTCCTGGCCGAACGTGGTATTAGCAGGTCGCTCCGGGGTGAGAATTGTCCCTAAATGCGTTCCGTCTGGTGCGATGACGACCACGCCGCCAGGACCACTCGCCCAAATATTGCCGTGTTGGTCCACCACAAATCCATCAGGAACACCCGGATCTGTAAGCCCGCGAGCATCGAAATGGAGGGTGCCAGGACCGAGTGATCGATCAGGCTTGATCGGAAATTTCAGCCACCACTTTTCCTCTTTATCGCTTGATGCGACGTACAAGGTTTGTTCGTCGGGAGACAACCCGATGCCATTTGGCCGATGCATTGTTGTGAGTTGCGTGACACGGCCATCTGGGTCTAAACGATAAACGCCGTTGCCACTGATCTCCTTGGCTGGATCTGCATCCTGTTGTGGTAGGCCATAAGGCGGGTCGGTAAAAAACAGCGCCCCGGAAGAGTCCAGGACACCGTCATTGGGACTGTTCAGTCGCTTGCCATTCCACTCATCTGCGACGACCGTGCGGACACCATTTGCGATGCGATCTATCCGTCGTAACCCATGCAAGAACATCAAGAGAGCGCCATCTTGATCTTCGATTAAACCGTTTGAACCACCTTGTGCGCCGGTGACATCGCTTGGGTCGTGGACAGGATCTACTTCGATGGTGACGCGATTGGGCGACCAGCGATAGATTCTGTTGGCGGGTATATCGCTAAACAGTAGATGATCGCCTCGCCAAACGGGGCCTTCGATGAATGCAAAACCAGCTGCGACTTTCTCCAGTTGACTGGTTGCGGGAACAAGTCGATGGAAGCGCGGATCTCGCACATCGAGATTCAGGGGTAATGGCTCTCTAACGGCGCTGGTGGCAACGCTTTTATCTGCGGCATAACCGGGCGCAGAGAGAAGCGTGGTAAGGACGGCGGTCGTCAGGAATGTCTTCGCCAGCGCATCACTGGGTCGGCACGCTGCGACCAAGCGGCTTGCGCCTTGCGCTGCGGATTTCAACCACCACGACATAAAATCTCCTGGTCTTATTCTTCGCCTGCTGCGTCGCCAGGCCACTCACTTTCAAGCAACCGTGCGCCGCGCAGAATGTTGCCCATTGCGTAGTTGCCTTCGTGACACGCGTACTCGTAAACCTTATCGGGACTGCTGTTCCAGGTATATTCCCCGCTCCAAGGCGCGGTCCAGACGGTCGGGTCATTGATGGTGAAACTGTAGACGATGTCGCCGTTCTCCGCGAGACGGTAACGCTCGGTCACTTTGAGGTTTTCATCGGCACCACCAAGGCTGGACATCGGACGAAAGTTTTCGGTTTGAACGACCAATGTATCACCCTGCCATTCACCAATGGAATCTCCCATCCACTTGCGATTGCCGTCTGGTCCGTGTTCTGAGTTTAGACGAATGATGCGCGCGTCGTGCACCATCTCTTGCAGGATCATTATATGGTCTTCAGTCTGAACGATCCGCTTATAGTTGTTATAGAGGCTCGGGATAGTGGGTACCGTGGCACCAAAGCTGATGAGGCAACGCTCGGAGGGCGCGAGACTTTCAGGGCCATCAAATGGCCCTGGACCCGCTTTGGCAAGCCAGGATGCGGTGCCATCATTCTGATGCGAAAAAGAACCATAGACGAAGCTCATCTTGCCTATCGCCGCTGGTACCATAGCGGGTTGTTGGCCATTTGGCGGGTCATAGATAATTGAGGTACGGTATTGACCGTTCACGGTCGTGACTTGCGAGCCTGGATCGATCCAGAAACCGTTGTATCCACCGACACCGCCAGCGCCAAATGTGTTGTTGCCGTCGCCGCCTTTCTTGGGCGCGCTGCGATCAGCAGAAGAGTCTCGTTCGGTTAAAACAGCAAAGCGTTTTTTGATTTCTGCAAGGATGAATGTTGCTTCCTCAGCGCTCATGAATTGTTTGTCGCCAAATTCTTTCGGCCGGCTCAGAGGCGTGAGTGTGCCGGTATCGTATACGCCAGACAGGTCGGGTTTGCCGTCTGCGGTTCGCTTGATCTCTGCGTCGGCGGTGATAGGCAAGAGCGCTACCATGCATAGCAACATTGATTTACGCATGCGTATCTCCAAAAAGTGAATAGTGAAGATTAACATTGCGCTTAGAGGGTTGGAAAAGGAAAATGGGCTCTGATGAGAGGATGTGTCAAATAAACGGGGAGAAACGTTATGTATGACTTGAAGATTATTAATGCACGAATTGTCGATGGCAGTGGTGCAGAATCCTTTATGGGAGAACTTGCTGTCCAAGCTGGACGGATTGCGGCAATCGCAAGATCGCCCGGTGCTATTGCGGGCGATGCTAACGATATTGTTGATGCGCAGGGTTTGGTCTTGAGCCCTGGGTTTGTCGATGTGCACACCCATTATGACGCACAGGTTTTTTGGGACAAAACAGTCAGTCCTTCCTGCTATCACGGTGTCACAACAATCTTTGGCGGGCACTGTGGTTTTTCCATTGCACCGCTCAATGAAGAAGCTGCCCCTTATTTGCTCAATATGCTAGCGCGTGTGGAAGGGATGCCGGTTGCCAGTCTGCAAGAAGGGGTGCCGTGGGATTGGCGCTCATTTGCCGATTTTCTCGGTAGGCTTGACGGTAACCTTGGCGTCAATGCCGGGTTCATGGCTGGGCACAGTGCCATTAGACGGGTGGTCATGGGCAAACGAGCCGTCGGACATGAAGCCACCGATGAAGAACTCGCTGAAATGAAGGCGCTCCTGGGACGGTGCTTAAGCGAAGGTGCCATGGGGTTCTCCTCCACGATCGCAATTACGCACAATGATGCTGATGGTCAGCCGGTGCCGTCCCGTCATGCCTCGCGTGATGAATTGGTAGGGCTGGCGGGTGTTTGTAAAGATCACGAAGGTACCTCGTTGGAGTTCCTGCCAGCGGTCGGAGAGTTTTCTGAAGATGTGATCGAGTTGATGGTTGAGCTGACGACAACAGCGCAGCGACCGCTGAATTGGAATGCGTTATCAGCGGGTAGCCCGGCGCTCATGGAAAATCAACTTTCAGCATCTGATCGTGCCTTGGCGCAAGGCGGTGATATACGTGCCTTGACGATTCCTCAACCAATATCTATTCGCATAAATCTTTACACCGGATTTGTATTCGATGCGCTGGAAGGCTGGGCTGATATTTTCGAATTACCCATCGAGGAACGCATTGAACGCCTTAAAGATCCTGCTGAGCGTGAACGACTGGACGCGTCAGCGAATTCTGGTGGTGCGTTTAGAGGTTTGGCTCGTTGGTCAAAGATGAAAGTACACGCGACTTTCCTAGACAAGAATAAATCCCTCGAAGGAAAAACCTTGGCTGAAGTTGGTGATGCACTTGGTAAGTCGCCTTTTGATGCCATGTTGGATCTGGCGATCGAAGAAGGCTTGCGTACTTTCTTTATGCCAATAAGTGGTGATACAGATCCTGCGTTGTGGGCGGTGAGAGCTGAATTGTGGCGGGATGAACGTACTGTCATTGGTGCGTCGGATGCCGGTGCGCACCTCGATATGATCGATACGTTTGCGTTTTCATCGCAAGTGCTTGGGCGTGGTGTGCGTGAATTTAATGTGGTTGGTTTGGAAGAAGCCGTTCACCAACTGACCCAAGTCCCGGCAGAGCTCTTTGGCCTGAGGGAACGTGGCTTGCTGCAGACGGGTTGGGCTGCGGACCTGGTCATCTTTGATCCGGAGCAAGTGGGTGCGGGCGAGGTTTACATGCGCCAAGATTTGCCGGCGGATGAACCAAGAATTTATGCGGATGCTTTCGGTGTGCGGGATGTCTTCGTCAACGGTGAACAGATCATTGCTGCGGGCACTCATACCGGCCGGCTACCTGGTTTAGCGCTGCGTTCTGGCCGGGACACAGACACGCCGACGATGCGAACCGCAAGCTAGAACTCGCCCAAGAATGCTATCTCGAAAGCGACTGGGTAGCGTTTCAGGAGTGATTGTCGGATAGCTTGCGTGGATAAACGCATCGTGCAGAGCCCTTTGGATGCCTAGCGGGAGCGCCTGGTGCGAACTGCACAATGGTGAAGTTGATCAAAAGGATGCCGAGCAACGTTGGCAGGATGAGCAGAAAGCGCTTGAGGATGTATCGACCCATCTACCGAGCGCCTATGACCGGACCGAATTTTGCCCACCGGTTGGCGCATGATTGAAGCCTCCCTTTCGGTGAGGTTACCGAAATCCATTCAGAAATGACAAACAGGGTGGCCAGATCTGCTTGATCATTGCCAACGGTTGGATGATTATTGATGGGCTAAAGTGTAAGGGGGAGTGTCCATGCCAGTTGAAACTTTCGATCCAGGATCTACGCAAGCGTTGGCAGATGTCTCGCGCGGGGGCCTGTCGCGCCGGGAGCTTATAAAAAGCGTCATCGCCTCTGGCGCCGTCGTCTCTGCAGGTACCTTGTTAGTCGGCTGTGGCCCGAGCGGTGAGACTCCGGTACAAGCGGGTGGTGTTGAACGACTGATTTCTCTCAACGTGAACGGGAAAGTCCGACGTGTCGATGTCTTGCCACAAGAAACGTTGGCACAAACGCTGCGTTACAAGTTAGGTCTGACCGGTACAAAACTTGGTTGCGATCGAGGTGAATGTGGTGCCTGTACGATCCTCATCGACGACGTGCCGATCTACAGTTGTTCGACGTTGACGCACAGTGTCAAAGGCCGCGGCGTCACAACCGTTGAGGGACTGCAAGCTGCTGATGGCGCACTACACCCTGTCCAGCAGGCGTTTGTGGACGAACTGAGCCCGCAATGTGGCTACTGCACACCAGGACAGATTATGTCCGCGGTTGCGCTCTTAAAAACGAATTCCAATCCGACACGGGAAGAAGCCCGGCAGGCGCTGTCTGGCAACCTGTGTCGTTGTGGGGCTTACGATCACTACCTCAATGGCGTCATGCGCGCTGCACAGGAGGCCTAAAGTAATGGCTTATAAGCTTCTCGGTAAAGATTTCATCCCACCTGATATCACGGCTAAAGTGACTGGCCGGGCTAAGTATAGTGAAGACTTTCGTGTCGAAGGCATGGTGTATGCACGCTTGTTAACAAGTCCCATGCCGCACGCGAAAGTCGTCAATATCGACGCGTCGGAGGCGCTCGCGATGAAGGGGGTCTATGGCGTGCTGACAGCGGATGACGTTCCGGCACAACCGACTCCTAATAAGTCGATTCTGACAAACGAGCCAATGTACGTTGGCGAGGCAATCCTGGCCGTGGCCGCCGAAACCGATCAGCTATGTATGGATGCCATCGATGCCATTAAAGTTGAGCTGGAACCGCTCGAATTTACAGTGGATCCGTTGCAGAGCCTTTATCCGGGCGGTCCGAATGCGCGTAGCGATGGCAACATTGCGGGTCGCAAAAAAGGTGCGCCCTACGTGAAAGAGACCAAGTGGTCAGCGCGTGACTTTGCGGCCGCAGAAGAAGGGCAACTGCCAATGGGTCCGGCCGAAGATGAGTGGCTATACGGTGATCTGGAAGTTGGTTTTGACGATTCGGCATATACCTTTGACGAGACGTTTATCACGCAAGGTCTTTCGCATCATGCATTGGAGCCTCGATCGTGCCTTTCGTACTGGCAAAACAGTAAGTGTTTTGTCCATGGTTCGAGTCAAAGCCAATCATTTGTCATGCCCGGGCTCGCAGCCTACGTCGGTGTTGAGATGAAGGATTTGGTGTTTATTGCCGAGTTCTGTGGCGGCGGTTTTGGTGCGAAAGGTGTTGCTTACACAGAAATGGCAATTCCTGCCTACCTGTCGAAGAAGATTAATCGCCCGGTGATGCTAAGGATCAGCCGAGCGGAAGAATACGGCCTAGGCTGTGCGCGTCCTGGTTTCCAGGGCCGGCTTAAAATGGGCTTCGGCAAGGACGGGCGAGTTAAGGCTTGTGACCTTTACATCATTCAAGAGAATGGCCCGGATACTGGCATGAATGATTACATGTCAGCCGCCGACGCTTTGTCTCTGGTCTATACACCAGAAAATATGCGCTTTCGCGGTATCCCGGTCTCCACCAATACGCCGCCAAGAGTGCCACAGCGCGGCCCCGGTCAAAATCAGATCGCTTGCGTGGTTGAACCGCTACTCGACAAGGCCGCGGCTGCGTTGGGTATTAGTCGATTGGACATTCGCACGATCAATACGCCCGACAACGGCACGTTGTACGGACCACGCAAAGGCAAGGTCACCAGTGCCTATCTAAAAGAGGCGTATCTAAAAGGTGCTGCAGATTTTGGTTGGGAAGAGAAACTAAAACTTTCCGGCCAGCGCAATGGCAGTAAAGTGACCGGCATTGGCTTGGGGTCTGCTTATCACAGTGCCGGTTATAGTGGCTTCGATGGCTTAGTTGTCATTACCCCTGAAGGTAAACTCAACATCCACAACGGCGTTGGCAATCTTGGCACCTATTCTCACACCTCCACAGCGCGAGTTGCGGCAGAGGTTTTGAAAATGGATTGGGATGACTGCACGGTTTTGCGCGGCGACAGTCGCAAACATCTGCCCTGGAACCTTGCTCAGTTTGGCTCGAATACGTCCTACACAATGACGCGTACTAATTATGTCGCCGCGGTAGATGCGGTAGATAAATTGAAGCAAATTGCAGCGGCTGATCTTGGTGGTACTGCGGATGACTATGACATCGATGGTAAGAAGGTCTTTGCCATAGCCGATGCGAGTAAGAGTTTGTCTTACGCTCAGGCGGCACAGCGCGCAGTTGCGTTGGGTGGCACTTTGAGTGGCCAGGAGG
>JAQWQN010000163.1 GCA_029244465.1 Pseudomonadales bacterium | reverse complement strand
CTCGTTGGATCGCCTTCCGGAGGTTCCACTAAAATAACATCGGCCCCCATATCCGCCATTAGCTTACCGGCAAAGCTTATGCGCTCATTAGCAAGCTCTATGACGCGAATGTGGTCAAGCGCGCTCATAGTACCCCTTGCTCGTACAGTTCAGATATCTCTAGATCGTCGTAACCTAACAGGCGAGTCAGTACGTCTTTCGTATGTTCGCTTAAACAAGGAGCGCCCCGCGCCATGTGCCAATCGGAATCGGAGAAATGTACAGGCAGTCCGTCGACACGAGCTTTGCCGATCGCTGTGTGTTCAACCGTGGGCCAGAGCCCAAATCTTGCTGTGGATGGATCTTCGTCAATACGTTCAGCGGGTTTCAGTACCGCAGCTGCCGGAATTGGCAGCGCACGGAGTTGTGTTTGCAGCTCGAATTTGTCGGCGTTTTGGGTCCAGCTAATGAGTTTCTGATCTAACTCGTCCTGGTGCGCGACGCGATGGACTGCCTGCTCGAATGGTCCGGTCCAGTCAGCGTCGATAACAGTCGCGAGCTTCTGCCAATCTGTGTCGTGGCGGCAGCTGATGGCGATCCAATGGTCTTCGCCCTGACAGGGGTAGATACCGTGTGGGGCCATATCTTGGTATTGGCTTCTGTTGGACGTGGTTTGCACGTCTTGGCGCATGGGTTTGCCGTTGACGGTCCAATCGAGTAAAGCGGGTCCATTCAAAGTTGTGGCGGCTTCAGTACAGGCTAAATCGACCCATTGTCCCTCGCCGGTTTTCTCCCGATGGATGAGCGCCAAGAGAATCGACATCGCCATGTAGTAGCCGCCGGTGTGGTCCATGTAGGAATAGCCCCAGCCTGCTGGTGGTTGGTTCGGCAGGGTCGAGGAAAACGTTAAGCCAGAGACTGCTTGCACGATCGGTCCCCAGGTCTTGTACTCGTGATAGGGACCCACATGCCCGAAACCACAATTGGATACGTAGATGATGTCTGGTTTTATTGCTTTCAACTCTTCGTAGCCAAAGCCCCATTTATCGAGCACGCCGGCCGCAAAGTTCTCGGTCACCGCATCAGAAATCTTGATGATTTCAGTGAGGATCTCTTTGGCTTTGTCTTCGCGAAGATTGAGGGTAATGCCGAGCTTATCGGTATTGTGATTGTTGAACCCGCCGCCGAACTCCAGACCTGATTGGCCGTCCTTGAAAGGCGCCATGCCCCGCAAGATATCCCAACGTCCGTCGCGAACCGGATCTTCAATGCGGATGATTTCCGCGCCAAAGGCTGAGAGCCATTTGGTTGCCCCTGCGCCCGCCAGTTGCCCTGTGAAATCACAGATTCGATATTTTTTTAGTGCGTTTCCCATACCTAGAATGTAAACCGATGCAGAACAAGTCTCAACGATCATGCAATAATCAAATTTTTATCGGGAGAGATGGCATGGATTACGAAACCATCAAAGTAGAGACGCGCGACGCTGTTGATTATCTGACACTCAATAGACCGGAGGCGTTGAATTCGATCAATTCTCAAATGGTTACGGATTTGCGAGATTACTTCCGTGGGTTAATGGAGAACACGGATACACGCGTTGTTGTCATGCAGGGCGAGGGCCGGGCATTTTGTGCGGGTCTCGATATTAAGCAGGCGGGCACGGCCGATAGCTCCGGGCACAAGCCTGTGGGTCAGGGTTGGGGTTTTCAGGGTTATTTGGCAGAGGTATACATCCTCATGCGCCGCTGTCCACAACCGATCATCAGCCTCGTACAGGGTCCTGCTTGTGGTGGCGGGTTTGCCTTTGTGCTGGCATCCGATGTGCGTATTGCAGCAGACAATGCACGCATGAATGCAGCTTTTATCCGCATTGGTCTATCGGCTTGTGACATGGGAACATCCTACTTTTTGCCTCGCCTTGTAGGCACGAGCGTTGCGTCCGAGCTGATGTTGACAGGTAAGTTCATTGATGCCGAGCGTGCTTTGACAACCGGTCTCGTTTCCGAAGTGGTGCCACTCGAGCAACTGAAAAGCACCGCCGACTCATACTTGAGGGATATGCTGACGACGTCGCCGATGGGTCTCAGACTAACGAAGGAAGGTCTTAATATGGCCGTCGATGCTGCCAGCCTGGAATCAGCGATGGCCATTGAAAACCGCAATCAAATCCTCTGTTCGCGTACGGAAGACGCGAAAGAAGGCATGCAAGCCTTCCTCGAGAAAAGGGACCCGGTTTATACCGGCCGCTAACCGATCGCTACACCCTGCCATCTGTTCTAGGTAGAGGCGCGATACCTTGACGCCAAGTAAGACCCCATAACATCTGGATCAATAAACCTAGCCTGTTTTCTCGACCGGTCTGGGTGTACGGTCTCTCCGCTGGGTCGGGCACCTGCGCGGCAGTGCGAGTGATCTCAGCGGTCATCCTGGGCAAATTGACGAGACATGATATGAAATTGGAACAACGGACGCGGGCTCGAAATTCGATTCTCGGCGCTTTTGTCGCCGACGCAGCCTCCTTGGGCTTGCATTGGGTTTATAGTCAACGCCGTATCTTGGAACTCGCACCTCAAGTACCAGAATTTCACCCGCCTGATGCGGCAGACTACGAAGGCGGTGTCGGCTACTTTGCGCACGAGCAGAAATGTGCCGGGGACCTTTCTCAGTATGGCGAGCAGATGCTGGTGATGTTGCAGTCATTAAAAGCAACCAATGGTCGCTATGAAAAACTGCATTACACGGAACAATTTCGCCGACACTTTGGTTATGGTGGTGATTTTGTGGGTTACATTGATCGCCCCACCCGGCAAACATTAGATCGCATCTATCGTGATGAGAACACGGCGATTGAAGCCGTAGACGCGATTCCTTACAACGGCCCCGCGAAGGATCAGCAGAGTATGCTGACTAAGGTGCTTGCTGCCGTAAAGCAACATGAAGGTCAGAAGTTGCATGATCGTGTGGAGTGGTATGCAGCCGCGATGCCTGACCCGGAACGTTCTAGGGACTATGGTCTTGCTCTGGTGGCGGCCCTTGCGCCGTCTGATGAGTTTCCGGGCGCGATTGATGAACAGCTGCCCGCTGTGAGCAAACTGCCGCCGTTAGTGGCCTGTTATGCGGGCGACACGGATCTAACGGCAGTCTGTGAATCTGCTATTCGGGTCACCAATAATGCGTCGCGGGCAATTGATTATGGCCACGTATGCACGGAATTGTTACGCGCTTCGATCGAGGGCGTCACAATTGACGAAACCCTCGAGCTGGCGGTCAAAGCGGGCTCCAGCGAGACGAGCAAGGTCTTGACGAAAGCCTTGCAGGCAGAGACATCGGTGCGTGAACTCAGTAAAGAATTCGGTCTCCACTGTGACCTGGGTGCTGGTGTGCCAAGTTTGATGTATAACCTCAAGAAAGCGACGAGCTTTACTGAAGCGGTCCGAGCCAATTTGTACGCGGGCGGCGACAACTGCGGCCGGGCAATAATCCTTGGTGCTGTCTGCGGAGCGCAATTCGGTATGGGTGGGGATGCCGGTATTCCGGAGGCTTGGCTTCGCCAGATTAGTGGCATCGAGCAGCTAGAACTTAGCGTCGACAAACTCTTGGGATTCTGAGACCTAACCGACGGTTGTGCACGACAGTCAAACGCCGACTTCTCCATTAATTTGTGCATACAGTTCGCGCAGCTGGGGCCAGCGTTGTAGGCACGCTTCCGTTTGTGTGACGCGCTCTGGACGTAATGTCCCGAAATCCCAAAGCGGCACGCCATCGATGGCTATGGTGGGGTCGCGTACCATCCAACATATTTCGCCAGGGGCAGTATTACCGCAGGTATGGAAGTGCACGAACCTGGGGTTAGTGAAGACCGTGTTTGACCAACGATCAGGATTGTCGTCCACTCGCTCGATGTAGTGACAACCGGGATGTATGCCTGCATGCCAAGACAGTACCTTTTTGCTGTCCAAAGCGAACTTCGAGGCGACGTTAGCGTAATGCCGCTCGATATTTTGGACGTCAGCAACGTTGCCTGCGTATCGTCGAATTTTGCCGTCGAGCACGTCGGCTGTCACAGGCTGATTGATCGCAACAGATGCTGGCGTGTAGACCCGGGAGCCTGTAGGGGTCAGATATCGAGCAACGCGAACATAGCCTGAAAACCTGCTTGCATCGATAGGTGCATGCACGCCAACAGGAAAACGCAACACTGAGACTTCGTCGCTCGATGCGCAAGGATGGTCATGCAAACGACCGCGAAGATTGGTCCCTAATGGACAAGATATCGCGATGTCTGTTGCGCTAAGCATGACGTTGTCGATTGCTTGTTTTAGTTCAGCCAGAGCCGTGTATTTTATGCGTCCGTAGCGGGACGCTAGGCTGGCCAAGGAAGTGACGTAGCACATCACGCGACGTCGACCTTCGATCGCGGGATCAAAACGAAGTTGATCACCAATGCGCGCAAAGAAGATACAACAATCGTAGCCTGCATCGACAAGCGCGTAGTCGTCGCGGTTTGCGCACAGATCCGCGTCACCCGGAGTGCGGGTATTGCTGTGCAGGTAGCCGTTGTCAGGACCACCGACTTCACGCAGCGTCACCTTGATACCTAGTTGGCGAGCGACTTGGGCCACTAGGGCCGGTGCCTCGCTGTCGTACCACCCAAGAGCAGGATCCTCGTGCATGATCAGTAAGTGATCGCCCTTACTGACTTCAGCGCAGTTCAGAAGCAAATTGCGGGCACCCTCAATCGCGTCTTTTTGCAGCCCCAGGCGCTCGTTCACGCCGATGTATCCCGATAGGCAAACGCCTTTGAAAAGCGCCAGTCCAAATAGTCACCGCAGGTGATCGGTTGCTCCTGTATAGATCCAGAAAACGCAAGATCTGCGGCGTCAATCAGTGTTTCTGGGTTTGGGTCGTAAGCCAGTACCAGGGAGAGTCGGTCGCTATCTTGCGGGCACACTACTCTGTGACGAGCTGACCGGAATAGACCGTTGGTCCAACGATGCAGCAGGTCG
>JAQWQN010000141.1 GCA_029244465.1 Pseudomonadales bacterium | reverse complement strand
ATATATAGATAATGTATAGATTGTGTACAAAAGACATCGTTGAGGCCAATCTAGCGCTGGGCCTGCTCGTTAATGAGATGTTCTAATGCCTGTTCTAATTGCGTGCGTGCCTGTGAGGCGTCATTCTGCAGGCGTTCATAGACAATGGGTCGATCGGCTGCTTGAGCGGTATCACCCACGAATAGGGTGAACGCGTTGAGCTGGTTGATCGCCTCAATCAAATACTGGGGGCAATTTGTGCCGTCGTCTACAGTGGCCGCAATGGCGATGAGTTCGTCGTCGCTATAGCGTCTGGGAAGCACTGCGTTAGTGCGACTCGAAAGGCCCAACTCGCTGATCGCAATGTGCTCGAGTTCTGACCAGGTTATCGGCCAACGCAAGGCGGGTAGACCCGCTCTGGTGAGGTCGCTGATCACGTGTTCTGTCGCAAATTGGTAGACCGTAACTATTTTGCTATTAGGGTAATTCTCTTTAATAAAATCAATTGGTTGCGTAGAAAGTACGGGCAGCTGTAGGATCAGAATCTGAGGCGGAGTGCCAACCACGCCTTCGCTAAAAAGTGTGTCGAGGTTGGCCCAGCGCTGCACGACTTCGAGGCGCGGATTCTGATCGGTCATTTGGTTTTCAAGCATCAGGAGGTTGGCGCCGGCGATGCCGACAGTCGGCTTGTGCACGACTTCTAGGCGGTTGATGTCTGGCGCTTGATCTTCTATTCGTGCCTTTAGCTGTTCTGTATTGAGCGACGCAAGCGAAGAAATTGGCTGTCCGAGGTCGATCAGGTGTTTGATCAGGCGTAGACGTTCGAGTTGTGCCCGGCTGTAGTAGCGGGTTTTGCCAGATTTGTGCGCAGGGCTCAAATTATAACGTCGCTCCCAGGCTCGGAGGCGCTCAATCGAAATTCCGGTCAGGGACGATACTGTCCCTATGCGGTATAGGTTTTCTCGAGTATCAGGTTCCACGGCAGGGCTGTCCAGGTACAAATGCTGGACAATAATAGTCAAAACAAGGTTTTTGTCCAGGCGTTTTGAATAGATTGAGCGACGATCGGACTGGGCGTTAGGGGGCGTATGGCTCAGCGAGGTATAAAGTGGGGCGTGTCGCGGATAGGGAGGAAGGGGAGAGAACACCACGCCACGCCCGATCTAACCAGCAAAAACTACCTATGCCGGAAAGATGGGGCGCATCTTACTTACACGAATGTTGATTGCAATACCTAGATTGTAATTTTTTCGGTGGGTGTGGTGAGTCAGTTCGCTGGGTAGAGGTGGCCGACTCGCCGGACAATCTAGGGGTTAAAAAAGTCGACCTTGCCCGTTTCAATGTCGTACAGGCCGCCGACAACGGCGATTCCTTTAGCGTCCAAGGCGTTTTGAATCGCGCTCGATTCAGTCCGTATTCTTTGTTGTGTATGCACGACGTTTTCTTTTGTGGCCACTACATTGTCGTTAGTTTTGCTAATGCCGGATCGTATTACAGACAGGATTGATTGCATCAATGGAGGCACTGCTGAATCGTCATTGCTGAGTGCCGCTTTAATCGCGCCGCAATGAGTGTGCCCAAGCACGACGATGAGATTGCAGCCTAGATTTTTCACGGCGAATTCGAGGCTACCAATTTGGCTTTCACCCGCAATGTTTCCCGCAACGCGAACGATAAACAGCGAACCGAGGCTTTGGTTGAATATCAATTCGGGTGGGACGCGGGAGTCAGAACAACTGAGGACGGCGGCAATGGGCGCCTGACCAGCAACGAATTGCGACAGTTCTTCGGGCAGCAGCGGCTGCTGCGCGCGAAATCTTTCATTGCCCTCGAGCAGGCGTAAAAGTGCTTTTTCGTGGCTGACCACTAGCGACCGGTAAAGTTAGGCTTTCGTTTTTCCATAAAGGCCCGCAGCCCTTCTTGGAAGTCTTCGCTTTGGAACAGACCGCCCAGATGTACCATGAGGTGGTCTACTGCCGTGTCATAGGACTCTTCCATGCCCATGCGCATCATTCGTTTGGTAGTTTGAACGGCCATAGGTGCGTTTTCGGCGACATCCTCCGCCCAAGCGCGCGCAACCGTCATCAGTTCAGAGGGTTCTACGATCTCGTTGATGATGCCAATTTCTTTCGCCTCTTCCGCGCCAATTGTGCGAGCCCGGTAGTAGAGCTCTGCCGCTTTTGCCCACCCAACAAGCCGGGGTAGGAGCCAGGTACCGCCACTTTCGGGAACCACGTTACGTTTAGCGGTAACGGCTGCTAATTTTGCGTTGCTCGCCATGATACGCATATCACAAAGCAGCGTGACATCCATTCCGTAACCAGCGGCGGCGCCGTTGATCGCGCAGATGATCGGTGTATCGGTATGCCACATCACGTTAATAGGCGCATCGCGTAAGTCAAACAGCTGTCGCGCGCGATTCGATCCGGCTGACCCAGTTGCGCCTTGTTCGCTGTCCATACGATCACTCGTATCGATGAGATCCAAGCCGCTACAAAAACCACGTCCGGCCCCGGTTAAAATGATGCAGCGCACTTCGGGGTCTTTATCCGCTTCGACCATTTTTGCTGAGAGCTCGTTCAACATGGGTCGACTGATTGCGTTAAGTCGTTCTGGACGATTTAGCGTGATCGTGACTATGTGGCCGTCTTGCTCGACGAGAAGCTCCTCAGTACTTGAAGGAGAAATTGCCATAGTGGCTCCAGAGTTCGAGAGTGAACCACTCATGTTAAGCATCCAGACGCTGGACGCAACTGGTGTCACTGCGGATTTAAATCTGGACGGGGAGCGAAAAAAACTCTGATTGCCTCGGGTTGTGGGTTTACACTGCCAGAATTTTTCAAGAGGAGAGTTCGATGCTAAACACCTTGCGCGTGTGCGCATATTTAATCGTGATCGTGATCGGCTTCGGCCAGACCGCGAGTGGTAAAGAAATCGGTGCGACCAAACCAGAACGTGAAGGGGTTTCGAGTGAGCGCTTGGCGCGGATTACCGAACATATGAAGGCGCGAGTTGCCGATGGCACGATGGTCGGTGGGCAGGGATTGATTGCTCGCAATGGCAAGATTGTCTATAACGAATTGTATGGTCTAGCGGATCGAGAGGCTGAGACGCCGATTACGCAAGACGCGATCTATCGAATCTATTCGATGAGCAAGCCGATCACCGCGCTTGCGTTGATGATGCTTTACGAGGAAGGCCGTTTTTTTTTAAACGATCCAATTGCTCGTTATATCCCCGAGATGGCAAATCTTGAGGTCGCGCTTTCCACTGCCGGGACAAACATCATTTCCGATGGGACACAAAGCCGCACGATTGGCGAGGGAGATGACAGTTTAGTTGGGCAGACTCGTAAACCTAAACGCCAGCCGACAGTGCGGGATTTGTTAACGCATACGGCGGGTCTCACCTATGGCGTGTTTGGCAATACGGAAGTCGACCAACTTTATCGCCAAGCCGGACTGCTGGGCCGCGAAACAAACCTGCAGACCTTTGTCGAGGCGCTCGGCAAGATACCCTTGCAGTATGAACCTGGCACGCAGTGGCACTATAGCGTTGCGGTAGATGTCCAGGGTCGGTTGGTTGAAGTCTTATCAGGCATGTCCTTCGGTGAGTTTTTACAAACACGTATTTTTGCGCCGCTTGGTATGGTGGACACCTACTTCACCCTACCCGCAGAAAAACTGCCTCGTCTTGCCCAGCTATATTCGCCGAAGGGTGTGGCTGGTGGAAGTTTCTTGGCCACAGCGTCTGGCCCGGGGCTCGATGTAGCAGACCCGATTGTCAGCAAGGGTTATGTTGAAGGGACCAGCTTTGAAGGTGGTGGTGGCGGTTTGGTTTCCACGACGCGCGACTATTTGAGGTTCGCACAACTGATGCTCAATGGTGGTGAACTCGATGGGGTTCGCCTATTGTCGCCGAAGACGGTCGACTTGATGACCACCAACCACCTTGGTGATATCCCTATGGGCTTCGGTCGTTCGGGCGCAGGCTTCGGGCTTGGCTATGGATTAGTTTTAGACCCGGGGCAGGTCGGCGAAATTAGTAGTGCGGGTGAATACAATTGGGGTGGGGCTGCGGGCACACGTTTTTGGATTGATCCACAAGAGAATCTCATCGGTCTATTTATGGTGCAGAGTATTCCTCATCGCACCCGGCTTGGTCAGGAATTTAAAGTCTTAACTTACCAAGCGCTCATTGAATAAGGTCAGGACCCTCTAGAATATTGGTTTAGGTGTTGGCGTGCAGCCACACCTGAACCATCAATCCGTCCCACAATGATCGATCTTGGGGCATTGGCTGCGATCGTGTCTTCCGTTCTTCGACGTTTGGCCTTGTTTGATTTAGGTTGAGTATCGAGACTCGAGTGAACAAGTTTGCTTGCTAAGCCCGTTGTTCCAGCCTGGCAGCTCACGTGACGGCTATCGTACGGTTGGTTAGTTATGGTTCAATCATACTCTCATTGGATTAACGGAGTTGTGGCATGAGTAAACCAACGTTGTATGGCATCGCAAGTTCAAGGGCATTTCGCTCTATATGGGCAGCGGAAGAGATGAGTGTGGACTACCAACACGTCGGTACCTCCTTCAGTGGAGACTCAAAGACTCCAGAGTACCTGGCAGTCAATCCTAACGGACGAATACCCGCGCTGGATGATGACGGTTTTAGACTGTTTGAGTCGATGGCGATTAACCTGTATCTAGGGGAGAAATACGCCGCGGAGATATTTCCGACGGATCCTGTTGCAAGGGCAAAGACGTGGCAGTGGAGTGTTTGGGGGATTAGTGAAATCGAACCACTGCAAATGCAGATAGTCATACAGAAACTATTTATGCCAGAAGAAAAACGTGACGCAAAGGTGATTGCTGGCGCCACAAAGGGGCTAGCGCGACCACTTGCAGTGCTCAACGAGGCCCTTTCGAATCAGGCTTATTTGTTGGGAGATGATTTTTCCTTAGCAGATTTAAATCTTTCGGGTGTTATGGATCTTTTCAATATGATCAAGTTTGACGTCAGTAACTACCCGAATGTGCAACGCTGGCTCGGACAATGCTACGGGCGACCTTCGTATGCCGCAGCAAAAGCGGTGGGGAGCCAAAAATGAGTCGGAAACAACGCATAGAGGCTGTTGCTCAAGGATACGTGGATGCAAAAACGTTTAGTGGTATTGAATGGCAAGTGGCGTCTAAAGGTGAAGTGCTGAGTGAGGGCGCTGTTGGATTTGCAAATGCTGAAGCCCAGACTCCCATCCCGGACGGTGCGATCTATCGTATATTTTCGATGACGAAACCGATTGTGTCGTTACTCGCATTGCAACTTGTGGAGCTTGGTCGGTTGCGGCTCTACGACATGGTCGCGCAATACGATGCGAGATTTGCGCAAATGACAGTGCTCACTCCCGATGGAGGCATTGTGCCCGCGTCGAGACCTATAACCGTAGAGGACCTGCTTACGCATCGCGCGGGTTTCACCTACGAGTTCATCCACGGGTGCCATATTGCCCAATACTACAGAGAGGCCGGTATTACCGGCGATGGTCTTTGCTCTCTTGACGAAATGATGGCTCGATTATGCAACCTGCCACTTGCGTTTCAGCCAGGTAGCAAGTGGCGCTATAGCGTTTCTATTGACGTGTTAGCACACGTTATTGAGCGAGCGACGGGACAGGATCTGCTAGATTTAATGCAAGAACACATCTTTGGCCCCTTGGGGATGTGCGATACGGCATTTGGTGTGGCTGATACCGCGAAGGACCGTTTGATGCCGATGTACGGTACGGGTCTCCTAGACGGGCTGCCGCCGCTAGCGATTGGACCACAGGAGCTGGAACAGCTAGATGTGGATCATTTGAACCCTCACGATCGAGCGGATTCTTTTCGCCGAGGCGGTTTGGGTCTTTTTTCAACGCTAAGAGACTATTCAGCGTTCGCACAGATGCTTCTCACGGGCAAAACGCCAGAGGGTGACGTGTTGATTTCGCGTAAGATGCTAGAAATGTTGCGGGTAAATCGTGTGCCGGAAAATCAAATGCCGTTGGCAATCGGACCGAGTGTGTTTGCAGGCTACGGTTGGGGTTTGGTGGGTCGGGTCCAGTTGGATAACGGTCGAGCAACATCGCTGTCCAGCGTGGGTGAGTTTGGTTGGGCGGGTGCGGCTACGACCTATTTCTGGGTTGATCCTCTGGAGGACGTCTCGGGCGTAATCATGACTCAGTACATGGGTGCGACCCTGCCACTCTCGGACGACATGCGCTCAGCGGTCTACCAAGCGCTCTCCTGAGTTTGCGCGGCTTGGTAGGTGCTGAGAAATAAGCGCTTCAACCTCTCGAAGCCGTGCCTCGACCGCATTCGCTTTTTGTGATCCTAGGTGTAAAACAAGCTCTTCAACCCCTAGGGCTGCGAAGCGATCTACGCTTTCCTGGTCGTTTCGGGACGGTGTAATGACGATTTTGAACTCATCCGGGTCCCGTTCTTCTTCGTCTAACAGTGATCGTAGTTCTGCCAGGATAGGGGTGGTGGCCGCCGGGTTCAGCTGGAATCCGTACCAGCCGTCGCCGTAGCGGGCTGCACGACGTAATGCATTGGTAGAATGGCCACCGACAATGATCGGTATATGGGGGCTTTGCAGCGGCTTGGGGTCCAAGTGACAACTGGGCACATTGAAATGCTTGCCGGAGAAGGCAGCAGGGCTTTCGGTCCACAAGCGCTTGAGTAGCGCAAGGAATTCGTTGCTGCGTTCGCCTCGATCCGGCCAAGAGTAGCCGCTGGCGAGCACTTCTTCTTTGCACCAACCGACACCAACGCCAAAATCGATGCGGCCGTTTGATAGCCAATCTAAGGTCGCGAATTCTTTAGCGGTATACAGTGGATTGCGTTGCGAAATCAGGCTGATGCCAGTACCGAAGCGAATCTTTTCGGTCACGGCCGCGAGAAATCCAAACGTCGCTACTGTGTCCAGCAGGCCACCGCCTGCTGGCACCGGCAGCTTGCCGTCCTTTGCCCCTGGGTAGGGGTGTTCGGTCTCATCAAACAACACGACATGTTCACCCATCCAAATGGAATTTACACCGATTGATTCGGCTTCACGCGCGAAATTTCTCAGCATCTCTCGATCTGCTCGTGGTGACATGAAGGTAGAAAAAAGACCAATATTCATAGAGTTGCCATGTTTAGTTGCCTAAGATGAAGTCGGCGCCTTTCTCAGCGATCATGACGGTCGGCGCGTTAGTATTGCCGGATGTGATTTGCGGCATCACACTGGCGTCTATGACCCGTAGACCTTGAAGGCCATGCACCTCTAAGCGATCCGAGACCACCGCTTGAGCATCACTGCCCATCTTGCAGGTACCGACAGGGTGGAAGATGGTTGTGCCCAAATCTCGAGCGGCATTTACCATTTCGTCTTCAGAGGTCACACCCGATCCCGGCTTTAGCTCCTGAGGGTTGAAGGGCGCGAGGGCTCTGGCCGCCATGATTTTGCGTGTAAATTTCAGAGACGAAACAGCGACGTCCAAGTCCTCATCAGTCGACAGGTAGTTGACGAATATCTCGGGTGCATCGGAGGCAAGCTTGCCTTTCAAATGGACATGACCGCGGCTCGAAGGGCGCAAGTTGCACACACTTGGGGTGATGGCATTGTGCTTGTGTAGCGGTTCGCCAAATTTCTCAAGGGAAAGTGGTTGGACATGCCATTCGATGTTAGCGGATGGTTGGTTCGGATCAGACTTGGCGAAAGCCCCAAGTTGCGAGGGTGGCATCGTTAACGGTCCAGTTCGTCGCGTAAAATACTCCAGCCCCATCCATGCGCGACCGAATATGTTCCGAGCTCGTTGATTCAACGTCACCGTGTTGTCTACTTGATAGATCGTTCTTATTTGAAGGTGGTCGTGCAAGTTTTTACCCACGCCAGGTAAGGCGTGTCTGATCGGTATCTCGAATTTCTGCAGTTCATCGGGGTCACCGATACCGGAAAGCTGAAGAAGCTGAGGTGAGGCAATTGATCCCGCCGCCAGAATCACTTCTTTGTCTGCCAAGAAGTGCTCTTCTCCAGTAGGGAGCGTGACCTGTACCCCAGAGACGCGGAGCGGATTATCGTCGGAAAAACTGAGGCGTTCGACTTGTGCCTCGGTAAGAATTGTTAGGTTTTTACGGC
>JAQWQN010000103.1 GCA_029244465.1 Pseudomonadales bacterium | reverse complement strand
GCAGTGGAATGATGGGTTCCAAGAACAGGTGCTCTGTTACACAAATAACATTCCACAGGGAGATGGTGGTACGCACTTGGCCGGGTTCCGAGGCGCACTGACCAGAACCCTGAATACCTATATCGAGCGAGAGTCGACCTCTAAGAAAGGGCAGGTCGCTACAACTGGAGACGACGCGCGCGAAGGTTTGACGGCTGTTGTCTCGGTTAAGGTGCCTGACCCTAAGTTTTCCTCCCAGACCAAGGATAAGTTGGTTTCCAGTGAGGTTAAGTCCGCTGTAGAGCAGGAGTTGAACCAATTTTTGGGCGAATATCTTGAAGAACATCCACAAGATGCGAAATCGATCGTGAGCAAAATGATAGACGCGGCTCGTGCACGGGAAGCCGCTAGAAAAGCGCGGGAAATGACGCGACGAAAGGGTGCATTAGATATTGCTGGTTTGCCAGGGAAGTTAGCTGACTGTCAGGAGAAGGACCCAGCTTTATCGGAACTCTTTTTGGTAGAGGGCGATTCAGCCGGAGGCTCCGCCAAACAAGGCCGATCCCGTCGAACACAAGCAATATTACCGCTGCGAGGAAAAATCCTGAACGTCGAAAAATCACGATTCGACAAAATGTTATCCTCCCAGGAGGTCGGCAATCTGGTGACAGCGTTAGGGTGTGGGATTGGGCGTGAGGAGTTTAATCCAGACAAGCTGCGCTACCATAGCGTAGTGATTATGACGGATGCCGACGTAGACGGTTCTCATATTCGTACACTGCTTTTGACATTTTTCTTTCGTCAGATGCGAGAGCTTCTCGACCGTGGGCATATTTTTATTGCTCAACCGCCACTCTACAAAGTTAAAAAAGGCAGGCAAGAGAGATATGTCAAAGATGATGGCGAGCTAACAGAGTATTTCCTTGAACTTGCCCTGCGAGCGGCTAAATTGCACGTTAACGGTGATGCCCCGGCAATGGGAGATGAGGCTTTGGAGTCGTTGGTTAATCGGTTGCAAAGAGTGCATAGCAAGCTGGAAAAAATTCAACGCAAGATTCCTATCGAAATCACGAAGCCTCTTTTGCGATTACCTGAGATTACTGAGGATACGCTTAAAGACCAATCCGCAATGCAGGATTGGGCTGCCCGCTTCGAGGAGTTGTTAGAGAGCATTGCTAACGCGAGCGCGCAGGTTGCAGTAAATCTAGATGCAGAGCACCAGGTTTATGTTCCCTCTGTATCACTAATGCTGAAAGGTCTTATGCGTCGAATCACGCTTGATAGAAACTTTTTCTTAGGCTCCGATTATGCCGACATTGGCGCTATGGCGAGAGACTTAAACGAACTGTTAGATTCTGACGCGTACGTCAGGCGAGGCGATAAAACGATGGCTGTTGAACATTTCGTCGATGCATTTGAATGGCTCTTGAACGAGGCGCGTCGCGGTGTCGATATTCAACGCTACAAAGGATTGGGTGAAATGAATCCGGACCAGCTTTGGGACACGACAATGGATCCTGAGGTACGGCGCATGCTGCGTGTGACGGTAGACGATGCGATTGGTGCGGATCAGATGTTCACAACCCTAATGGGTGATCAGGTTGAGCCGAGACGAGCATTCATTGAATCCAATGCGTTGTCAGTTGTTAACCTTGACGTTTAGCGGCCAAAATAGAGGTCGTCAGCTCGGATAAGTCATCGAAGGTGATGGGGGCGGGGTGAGCGCTTGCCAGAGTCTCGGTGCCGTTTCCAGTCCGGAGTAATACGGGCAAACACCCAGCAGCCTCAGCCGCTGCTAGGTCTCGCGGGGAGTCTCCAGCAAATAATGTAGAGCTTGGCGTTCCCCCGAACTGAGTGATTGCCGTGGTAAGAAGACCGGCGCGCGGTTTTCTACAGTTGCAGCCCGAATGTGGACCATGCGGACAGAAGTAGATGCTGATGGGTGATCCCCCTGCACTGGTTAATGCAGACTGAAACTTTTCATGGATAGCATGTAGGTCATCTAGCGAGAATAATCCTCGGTCGATACCAGACTGGTTGGTGCAAACTGCCACGTTGACGTGTTGTTGTAGCTGCACGATTGCCTCGAGCGCGCCGCTAATGGGCGTCCACTCGTCTGGAACTTTGATGTAGTCTTTAGAGTCTGCGTTGATGACCCCGTCGCGATCGAGCAAAACTAGCGACAGATTGGGCGGTAACATGGCGTAACTCATAAAATCAATATATAGGTGCGCTGAAATGACCGCAATGAGATTGCCACAACCCGACGGGACCGTGAATGGTTTGTCCACCTAGGTCGGTGAAACAGGGCCTCGAACAGAGCAATGCAGCCTATGACTGACCATCGAATGCGGTGTGGGTGGTGTACTGGGGACGCGCTTTACGTTGCCTACCATGACCAGGAATGGGGAGTGCCAATCACAGAGACCCAATCCCTTTTCAAACTCCTCACGTTGGAGGGTATGCAGGCGGGACTGTCTTGGTTGACGATATTGCGCAAGAGGGCAGCGATGGAGGAGGCTTTTTACGACTTTAACATCGACAAGTTGGCGGCGAGCGGTGAACGAGATGTTGTTGGTTGGTTGGACAACCCGGGCATTATTCGTCATCGCGGAAAGTTACAGGCCATGATTCATAATGCACGTTTGACGCTCGAAGCAGACGATTTTGTTGAACGCATCTGGCAATTTCGACCCACGCAGGCAAAAACCTATGCCTCTCTTCGCGAGGTACCTGCGTTTACTGATGAATCGATGGCGTTGTCTAACGCGCTCAAGAAAGTGGGTTTTAAGTTCGTGGGTCCGACGATTTGTTATGCCTTCATGCAAAGTGCTGGGCTGGTGAACGACCACATTGAGGATTGCTGGCGCTTTGCTCCCTGCGATTCTCTGCAAGCTCAACTCGATTGATGAGGCTAGGGACCGGAAGGACGTTGCTGAATTTGGATCACTTATCGTGAGCGAATGGGTCGCGAACTTTTTTCGGATTTCACTGGCAGTTGTGGCTCGCTTCAGTCGTGCTCGTTCCGTGAAGTTATCTCGCTTGCTGGTAAAGTTCTGTGGTCGAAGCGAGGCTTGGGCGGTGACTGAAATCAATCTGCGAGCCTGCTTTCCTGAATTGAGCCATAGTGAAATAAACCGACTGATTAGATCGAGTCTCGAGCAAATGTTCCTTATGTTTTTTGAGTTGGGTCAATTGAAGCACTGGTCTAAAGAGGAACTATTGGGATCTGTCGAGGTTGTTGGCGCGGACGTGCTTGAGCAGGCTGTAGCCTCGGAGAAGGGTGTGTTGCTGCTTGTTCCGCATATTGGCAACTGGGAGTTGATCTGCGCTCATCTTGGTGAACGACATGAGCTTGCCGCGCTTTATGACCCTCCGAAGGTTGCCGGTCTAGAAACGGTCATTCTAGAAGCGCGAGAGCGTTTTAGCGCCAAGATGTATCCCATTGGTGTTGGCGGATTACGGAGTGTCATGCGAATACTTCGCAATGGTGGACTACTGGCCGTTCTTCCAGATCAGGTACCCGCGAGGAGCGCGGGTGTCTACACAGAATTTTTTGGACAGACAGCGCTGACGATGAATTTGGTCGATCAGCTAGTCACTAAGACAGAGGCGACGGTCGTGCTGGGTTGGGTGCAGCGCGTAGCGAAAGTAGAGGGAGACTGGCGGCAAGGGTATGACTACCGGCTCTCGTATGAAGCACTCCAGCTTCCGCATTTTGCCGAGCAAGTCGTCCGTCCGAGCCACGAGTCGGCCCACCAGGTCGCGACTGCTCGAGCAGTCAATGAAGCCATTGAAAATGTTATTAAACTTGCCCCTGAACAGTATCAATGGGAATACAAACGGTTCAAAAGACCGCCGAACCTAGGAAAGACCAATATCTATCGTCGCCAATAGCCTGGTGTTAGTAAAACGAGAACGGTAAAGATTTCCAGACGTCCAAGCATCATTGTGAACATCAACAGCCACTTTACGGGCGGGTTTAGGCTTGAGTAGTTCAAAGCGACTTCCCCTAGCCCAGGACCCAAGTTATTGAGACAAGCCCCGACTGCGGAGAAAGCGGTCGTAAAGTCGAGGTTGCCGGCGACCATGATGAGAGTCACCATCAGTAGGAATACGATGACATAGACGCTGAAAAAACTCCAAACAGCTTCGACCAAACGGTCGCCAACAGGGCTTGTTCCGATTTTGATCGGAAAGACGCCGTTTGGGTGAATCAGTCGTTTGACTTCGCGCATACCCTGCAGATAAATCATCAGTACGCGAATCATCTTGATGCCACCGGCTGTAGAGCCTGCGCAGCCTCCCGCGAAGGCGGCTAATAGGAGCAGAACCGGTGCAACAGATGGCCAGACGCTGAAATTCTGAGTAGTGAAACCTGTCGTGGTCGCCACAGAGATGGTTTGAAAGAGACCATCGCGAAGCGGTGCCACATCTTCCATCGGATAAAGGTAGAGCACGCTGCACACAACTGAGGCGACAAATGCGAGGACAAACAAATACATTCGTACCTCCATGTCCTTTAGATAGTGGATGACATTACGACGTCGCCAAACTAAGAAGTGCAGTCCAAAATTTATACCCGAGAGAAGCATAAAAACCATGGCCACAGCCTCTATTGCTGGGCTCTCGAAAAAGCCGATGCTGGCGTCATGTGTTGAGAATCCGCCGATCGCGACGGTGGCAAAGCTGTGGGAAACGGCATCGAATACACTCATACCAGCAACCCAGTACGAAAGGGCACAAGCAACCGTGAGACTCAGATAGATGTACCAGAGTGCTTTGGCAGTTTCTGTGATTCTCGGAGTTAGCTTGTTGTCTTTTACGGGGCCCGCGGACTCGGTTCGATAGAGTTGCATGCCGCCGATACCGAGAATTGGAAAGATGGCCACAGCGAGGACGATAATCCCCATGCCGCCAAGCCACTGTAGTAACTGGCGATAAAACAACAGTGATTGTGGTAACTCGTCTAATCCCGTGATGACGGTCGCACCCGTCGTGGTTAGGCCAGACATAGATTCGAATGCTGCGTCCGTAAAAGATAGGTCTGTACTTGAACTCATAAAGAAGGGTATTGCGCCGAACAGACCGAGGCCCAGATAGAAGAGTGCGGTTATGAGAAAACCGTCTCCCCCGCGCAGCTTACGTTTGCCACGTAGTGGCAACCACATGGTTAGGCCCACGCCAAATGTAATGGCGAAAGCGAGTCCAAAGGTACGCGCTGTGGGCTCACCGAGTAAAAACGCGATCAGGCCGGGGACGAGAAAGGTAAAGCTAAAAACCGTTAGGAGCGTTCCGGTAACACGAAAAATGACAGCGAGTTGCATCTGGTGGTGCGCTCGTTAGAAAAAGGTCAGGCCGACCTGAAAAAGGCGCTCTACAGCACGAACGTGTTTCTTATCGACCAGAAACAGAATCACATGGTCGTCTTGCTCTACGATGACATCGTCATGAGCAATTAGGACCTCTGCGCCTCTCACGATTGCGCCGATATTAGTACCTGGTGGCAGGGCGATCTCGCTGATGCGCCGCCCGACGACTTTCGAACTCTTAGAATCGCCGTGCGCAATGGCTTCGATTGCCTCTGCCGCGCCCCTCCTCAAGCTGTGAACGCGCGCCACATCTGCCCGCCGAACGTGGGACAATAAACTGCTTGTCGTCGCTTGTTGGGGCGAAATCGCGATGTCGATTTCACCTCCCTGGACAAGGTCAACGTACGCGGGTTTAGAGATCAGCGCGATCACTCGTCGCACGCCGAGACGTTTGGCCATAAGGGAAGACATGATGTTCACTTCATCATCATTGGTGACAGCGCAGAACGCGTCGCACTGTTCTATGTTCTCCTCGAGAAGAAGATCGCGATCTGTCGCGCTGCCTTGAATGACGACGGTATCGGTTAGTTGCCCAGCGAGCTGTTTGGCGCGCTGCGCGCTGTACTCTAAGAGTTTTACGCCGTATTCGTTTTCAATTTGTTCGGCGAGGGACGCGCCGATGTTGCCCCCACCGGCAATCATGATGCGCGTGAACGGGCGCTCAACTTTACGCAGTTCGCCCATAACAGCATCGATGTGTTCGCGGGCGGCGATAAAGAAGACTTCGTCATCAACCTCGATGACGGTACTGCCTTTTGGAATGATCGCCTCCCCACGTCTAAAAATGGCTGCGACCCGTGTGTCGACGTTCGGCATGTGCTCGCGCAAGAAACTCAAGGCCTGTCCGACAAGAGGACCGTCATAGTAGGCGCGCATTGCGACGAGTTGCACGCGGCCGTCGGCGAAATCTAAAACCTGTAGAGCGCCGGGGTGTTTGAGAAGCTCGTGAATGTGTTGTTTAACGACGCGTTCAGGATTAATGAGTACATCGATAGGCATGTGCTCTTTGCTGAAAAACCCCTCTCGACTCGAGTATGTAGGCGCACGAACTCGAGCAATCTTGGTTGGCGTTCTGAATAGCGAATAACAAACTTGGCAAGCGATCATATTGACTTCGTCACTCGAGGTAACAGCGACAATGATATCGGCGTCGTCGGCGCCAGCGCGTCGCAAAACATCAGGGTGACTTGCCCACCCCTCTGTTGTCTGAATATCGAGGCGATCTGCAAGAACCTGCAAGCTAGCTGCGTCGTTGTCGACCAAGGAGATGTCGAATGCTTCCTTAGCTAAGTTTTCAGCGAGGGTGCCGCCAACTTGCCCCGCTCCAAGGATGAGGATTTTCATGTCGTGTCGTGCGGCTTTTTAAGGAGAGAAAAGTAAAACCCGTCGGTGTCCGGATTGGTCGGGAGCAGTTGCCAACCATATCTGGTTGGCCTGCCTGTGGGCAGGCTGATGGTTTGGTTGACGGCCCTCACGTTGGGGCTGCGTTGCTCGAATTGTTGAGCCGCAGATTGCTGTGTCACGAACACCTCAATGACTCTATCGTTTTCCTGTTCTAAGAGAGAACAAGTACAATAAAGAAGAGTACCCCCGGGTCGCAGTGTTGACCATAAATTGTTGAGTAGTTGCACTTGATTCGCGTGGTGTGCGTCGATACTCGTCGGGTCTATGAGCACTTTGATGTCGGGATGGCGACGAAGAGTGCCAGTCCCTGAGCAGGGCGCGTCGAGCAAAATCTGAGAAAACGGTTCGCCAGACCACCAATTGAGGGATGTGGCATCACCGATAGTTGTCGTGATGTGATGGCCTAATCGAGCGGCGTCGTTAGCGATTAGGGCGGCGCGCCGGTCCTGTGACTCGAGGGCGACGAATTGATGATTGAGCGGCGAGAGCTCCATCAGGTGGAACAATTTACCGCCC
>JAQWQN010000084.1 GCA_029244465.1 Pseudomonadales bacterium | reverse complement strand
GGGTATGTGCAGACCCAGCACCCCGCAACGTCAGTCTTGAGGTTGTGCGCGGCTCGCACTTATGGAACATCACGTATCGACCGCCGGTCGGTCAGGATCCCAGTGAAGACCCGGATCGTGCCGAAGCACTAGAAGCCGCTGTCGCGAGAGGCGAACGAATCATAGGTAAGGAAGCGTTCAACAAATGGACGTATTTCGATTCCTTAGCCGACGACAGTTTGCCCGTTTTACCTGACATCGAGGCTCAACGTGATAGTTTCGACATCTTAGGCTGGGACTACGCGCCAGGAGATGTGATCCTGTTTCACGGCAATATCTTGCACTCAGCTCGAGGTGGCGTCCATCTACCCCACCCGAGACGCAGCCACGCCTCGCTGTGGGCGGGACCAGACGTTCGCTACCTGCATCGACGCAGCCAAGCGATTCCTGATCCGATCGGCCTATATGACCACGAACCCAAAGATGGACAGCCTTTGAGCGACTTCCCCGATGTATTCCCATTGGGACGGGCACCCGTTGCGCAAGCCTAAGCGTTGGCTAGTCGATTATTAGGCTCCGAAGCTTAGCCGTAACACCGTCTACGCCATTACCGACAAGGATTTCCTTAGCAGATTGGCGAGCATAGGCATCGCAATGTGCCGGCGCGGCGCTTTGGCCTGCCCAACTCAACATCGAAACGTCGTTCACACTGTCACCAATTGCCAGCACCTCATTTTGCGCGACGTCAAACTCCTCAGCCAGAATGCGAACCGCTTCGCCCTTACGCGCATCAGGCGCATGAATCGCAGTGACTGAGGTGAAATCCAGAAGCGTTATGCGCGGTCCGTAGCGCGCTTCTAAAAACCGATGTACTTCAGTACTCCGCTCAACACTAGTGATAATGTCGATGCCTGTAGCGCGCACTCCCGACAGATGAGGCAACGGGTTCACTTCCATTTTGACTCGAGAAACGGCAGCAAAAAAATCCGTAGCCGGCACGCGGGCGGTCACGAGATAGCGTTCGTGATCGAACCAAGCCAGTGGCCAGTTATGCTCACTGGCATACTCGAACAGTTCGCCAGCGATTGATTCTTCGATTGAGCAGCCATGTCGAAGTGCGCCGTCTTGTTCATGTACCGACGCGCCTTGTTGACAGATCAGCGGCAAGTCTATTCCCAGGTGTTGCGCGACGTATGCAGCACCAGGATACATACGCCCCGTCGCCAACACGACGATAATCCCTGCCTTTTGCAACGCCCCGATCACCGCGGTTATCTGCTCATCGGGGAGTTCATCAACGGACACGCCTGGCGCGAGTAACGTGCCATCGATATCAAGCGCCACCATACGAACCGTCATCTTAATACCCTCTCTCGCGTTGCTTGTCTCGCGCCTTTTCTCACTTGTCGCTGCCAACCAAACCAGCCCACCGTCAGTGGGCTCGATAGGACACAAAGTCGGACAAGGCTTTTCGGCTGATATTCGGTAATTTGGCATTTTCTGCAGGGTAGCCAACCACAAGCAGCAAATAGGGGCGCTCAGACTTTGGGCGTCCCAGGATCTTATTCAAAAAACGCATCGGACTTGGCGTATGCGTAAGACAAACCAATCCAGCGTTGTGCAACGCCGTGATCAGCATGCCGGTTGCGAGCCCCGTTGATTCCGTCGGGTAGTAGTGCTTGACCTTACGACCGTCGGCTAGGTGACCCACTGTCTGCGCAAACACCGCAATCAAAAGCGGTGCGGTTTCTAAAAATGCTTTGTTGGCATCCGTGCCAAGAGGCGCCAGCGCATCCAACCAGGCTTGTGGCGCACGCCGAGTGTAAAATTCGCGTTCTTCCTCTTCGGCTGCCTTCCGGATCTCGCGCTTGGTCTCAGGACCCGACACCACGCCAAAGTGCCACGGCTGAAGATTGGCTCCACTGGGTGCCGTGCCCGCAGTTCGCAACGCGTATTCAATGACAGAAGAGGGCACTGGCTCGTGCGAAAAGTCTCGCACCGTTCTCCGCGTATCCATTTGCTCGTAAAAGCGCTCCGCTCTCGCTGTCATGTCGTCTACAGATCGGCGCACATAGGCATCGTATTGGACAAACTCAGGTTGCTTCATTCAATCAATTCCAGCATTCAATTCCAGGGGGGCAACAACCCATCAGGGTACGTAACGGCTCGCACTAATTTCAACCACATCTGCCTATAGCTGCGGACAAGGCACCACGATATTCTAGCGCACAAAGGACTATCAGCTAGCAAGCATGTCAGAAACCGCACAGCCCGTCGCACAAGACGCCGTTTTCGTCGACGACCTGGCCAATCAAATCGATCCCGTTGAATGGATCCCAGAGATACTGTTGCCCTATTGGGAGCTGGTTCAACACTACCCTATTCTGGGTTCGTTGACAGTTTTGCTATCGGCATACTTTTTCGCCCTTCTATCGCGCGCTTTTTTCAGTCTGGTGCTGGTCAGATTGGTTACCAAATCTGAGTGGCATTTGGACGATGTCTTGGTTGATCGCCTGAAACGCCCTGTCTTCACGACAATTCTGTTTCTGGGAGTTATCCTCGCAGTTCGATTAGCAAATCTCGCGATTGGGATCGGATTTTTCATAAATCTGGCAGCCTCCGCCATAATCATCAGTTGGATGCTTGCCTTTTTACGTCTTTCTACAGACGTACTAACGCACCTATCAAATTATCCCAAGGCATCGCTCGTCGAACCAAGAACCATCCCTCTGTTCGACTTGATCATCAAACTGGTCACTATTTTACTCGCCAGTTACTCACTGCTACTGGTCTGGGGAATCAATCCAGTTGGCTGGTTAGCCTCAGCGGGCATCGTCGGCATTGCGGTCGGTTTTGCCGCCAAAGACACGTTGGCGAACCTTTTCTCTGGCTTATTTATTCTCGCAGATTCACCTTACCAGATTGGTGATTTTATCAATCTCGATAGCGGCGAACGCGGCGAAATTATAGCGATCGGCATGCGCAGCACACGATTACTGACGCGCAGTGATGTCGAGATTACGGTACCAAATGCGGTCATCGCAAATGCCAAAATTACCAATGAGAGCGGTGGCCCCACGCCTAAACTTCGTATCGGGATTCCTGTAGGAGTCGCTTACGGGACGAACGCGGACGAGGTTGTCGCACTCTTGCAAGCAACCGGACTCGCTCATGCTGAAACCTGTTCGCACCCAGCACCTCGAGTACGGATGAGGGCTTTCGGAGCCTCTAGCTTAGATTTTGAATTGTTGTGTTGGATCTTAGATCCTCGCGACCGTGGTCGTATTCGCCACGAACTACTCTTGGCGGTGTACCGCGCCTTCGGCGAGAAAGGAATTGAGATTCCTTATAGCAAGCACGACATCTACATCAAACATTCCCCAGACGAAGAGTAAGCCAACGCCCTCCAGCCCCATGAGCAAGACAGCTGACCCGTTAAGCAGTCTGAGAATTGGGCTTTTTGTCCAAGGGCTGCTGGAGCAAGACGGATGCGACAAGGAGACCGGCGAGCGGCACCATACAAGCCAGTGCCGCTGAGCGAAAGTCTCCAACGAAATCGTTCGCGAGAGAAAACACAACAGGTCCAATCGCGCTGGACAGCACTGTTATAGACGTATTTAGACCACTGATTTCACCCAGGTGCAGAATGCCAAACTGACGGACAAACACAAGATTAGATAAAACACCCCAGAGGCCACCACCCGCACCAAAGCCGAGAACCAGCATCCAGTAACCCGAAGTTTGTTCAAGTGTCGCAAGACCATAGGCACCTAACAAAAATGCACACAACATCACAACAAGAAATGGTTTTAGGCGCGTGTAGTCGGACAACGCACTAGCACTCAGGTTTACACACACAGAAACGATCGCGGACGGTACAAAGTAAGCAAACGCTTCCGTGCGAGAGCGTCCTACTTCTGCAAAAATCGCCGCAATGTGAAACGTGACGGCCGTACCGAACATCGCGTGCATCGATAAGGCAAGTGAGTACATCCAAAAAACGGGATTTCTGCGAACTTCCGCAAGACCCTGTGAAGGCTGCACCTCATCTACTGCCTGATCGGTCGAATCAGAGCGCAGGCCATCTACCTTCAGGCCACATACGGACGGGGAATCTCGAACCATGAGTAACGCAATCGCCCCGAAGCCCAATCCAACCGCCGCTGCCATCACCCACAATCCGCCTCGCCAACCGAAGGTATCTATCAGCAAAGCGAGTACGATAGGGGCGATAGAAAATCCCAGAGAAACAAAGACACCTCGGACGCCACTCACTAAGCCACGACGTCGTTCGAACCAAACCAAAAGAACGTTTCTCGATGCACTTGTCAATACACCTTGGCCGGTAAAACGCACGCCAAAGTAGCAAAGTGTTATTAGGACAAAAGAAAACACGGATAGGTCAAGACCAGACACCACCGCCAGTTGACTGCTCACCCAATCGACCACCCCAATGATGAGCAAAGTGACCGCTAAACCCAGAGATGCCGCCACCATGAGCACCCTAGCTCCCAGCATGTCATACCATCGACCGGCGCGAGTCAGAAAAAACGCACTGCCCATCGTACCAATGAGATAGGCGGTCGCAAGCTCAGTCCGCGATAGATCAAAGGCGGCAATAAATTCATCTGCGAACACGGCCATCCCCATGGTTTGCCCCGGGATGCTCATCAAAAAGCCGAGCGTCGAAACCACCGCGATGACCCAGCCATAGAAGTAGGGCTGTTTTCCAGCCGCGAAAGGCCAGTCTGCATTTAATTTATTGCCGAGCGAGGTCATACCTCTCCGCATATCAGGACGAGTGGGATTTGTTAGGAAATCTAGAGTAGGTACGCGTCACCTGAGGCACGGACTGTGATCTCGCTGATGGCAACGCCCCAGGGCTGATCCATAACGTAAACAATCTGGTCGGCAAGGTGCTCAGGGTCGAGCGCATAATACTCGATATGTTCAGAATCCGTGTACTCAGCGGGTAGTTCTCCCGCCTGATGTGCTTGCATCAACTGACCATACGCCGGGGCATTTTGGCCGAGAATACCGACGATGGCATCCGGGTTGACAATGCCAGCCCCCAGGTTCGTGCCCGGCACACCAGTGGGTTTTACCGTCGTCACTTTAATTTTACCTTGCGCCTCCATGCGCAGCGAGGACGACAGGAAATCTACCGCCGCCTTGGTCGCACCGTATACGCCGGCGCCGACAACCGGAAAATTGCCGTAGATCGAAGAAAGGTTGATGACTTGGCCCCTCTCTTGCGAAATCATTTGATCGTAGACCGCAACGATGCCATGCAAGACACCTTTGAAATTAACATCGACACAACGGGTCCATGCATCCATCGCTTGGTCATGATCGCTATAGAATGCCAAGGGCATGACCCCGGCATTGTTGATCATTACATCAACCCGTCCCCATAACCCAACCGCTTGAAGGACGGCTGCCTTTAGCTCATCTAGCTGGGTCACATCAGCCACTGCAATGTGCACACCCGGCAATTCATTGCGTAGGGTTTCAAGGGCATTGTGATTTACATCCACCGCCAATACCTGAGCGCCCCGCACAACGCTCTTGTGCGCGACAAGACGCCCAAAGCCACTACCTGCGCCGGTGATGACAACGACTTTATCTTTGAGATGATCCATTCACTTCCCTAGTACTAAACGATTAACGAGCAAGCAAAGCCGACGACTCGGCATCCATCTGGGGCACCTCGGCGGCCAAATCAACC
Source organism: Pseudomonadales bacterium (assembly GCA_029244465.1). Lineage (GTDB taxonomy): Bacteria > Pseudomonadota > Gammaproteobacteria > Pseudomonadales > Azotimanducaceae > UBA4421. The sequence goes on along the minus strand of JAQWQN010000084.1, from coordinate 783 downwards.
CAGTCCTGTTTGGTGCTACACCAGGCATGAAATTGCGGCTCAAAACCAGAAGTGTCATCCATCGTGCCAGTGTTCAGAAACAACGTCTCTGGTTGCGACGGGACCAGCGAATAGATCGGAGAACCACAGTGGCCACAAAAGTACCGTTCAACTTGATTGCCACTTTTTGTCGCGCTATCGAGATACAGCATGGGCTCACCTGTCATATTGAACTCTGCCTTTGGCACACCGGCTAAGGTTGAGAACGCAGAACCCGCCTGCCTTTGACAGTTCTTGCAATGACAAACCCCCGTCATAGTCGGTGCGTTCGGAAAATCATAAGATATCTTGCCACAAAGGCATCTACCTGAATTGCTCATGCTGATGACTCCTCAGTCTCGCTCTGTCAAAGCTTAGGCTAACTCTTTTACGCGTTCACGGAGGCGGAATTTTTGGATCTTTCCGGTTGAGGTTTTTGGTAGCCCTTCGAAAACAATCTTGCGCGGTACTTTAAAGCCCGCCAGATGTTCTCGACACCAGTTAATAACCTGCTCTTCCACTAGGTTAGCACCCTGAGCATTGACCTCGACAAAAGCACACGGCGTTTCGCCCCATTTCTCATCCGGCATAGCGACAACCGCAGCGGCATCTATCCCAGCATGTTTGTAGAGCACGTCCTCAATCTCAATCGAAGAAATGTTTTCCCCACCAGAAATAATAATGTCTTTAGATCGATCTTTGAGTTGGATGTAACCGTCGTCATGTTGCACCGCGAGATCACCAGAATGGAACCAACCACCGGCA
>JAQWQN010000082.1 GCA_029244465.1 Pseudomonadales bacterium | reverse complement strand
CCCGTGATGAGTGGGTTTGTGAATCGCAGTCACGGTGAGGAAGCTAGGTTTACGCAGTTGGTCAATCGACTATTCGGCTGGACGCAGGATCGCTACAGAGGCGTCGTCAGCCACCTGCTGCAACATAATGGCAAGGTACTATTTGTTGCCGGATTTATTACGTTGTTGGCAGTGCCTTTCTTTTTGTTTTCGCAGAGTGAGCTTGCGCCGCGTGAAGATGAAGGCATGATCCAGGTTGCCACTACTTCGCCACCAGAAGCATCGCTGGATTACACAGAGCGTTATATGTATGACGTGGTCGATGCGATGAAAGCATTGCCGGGTGCAGCAGATATGTGGCAGGTCGTGTTCCCAACCGGTGGGTTTGGCGGTATGGGGTTCGTGGATTTTCACGAGCGACCCATGTCGGTCCATCAACTGATGCCCTTGGCGTTTCATAACTTGTCACAAATTGAAGGTGTAAAGGCGTTTCCGATTCTACCTTCTGCGCTCCCTACGGCAGGACGAATGGACATCGAGATGGTCATCATGTCCTCTGATTCAGCAAGCGAGATGCGCCCTTACGCCGTCGCGATGGTTGAGGCTGCCTTGCGCAGTGGTACGTTCATGTTTGCCGACACTGAACTGCGTATCGATTTACCACAAGCAAGATTTGAGCTTGATCGAGAACGGATTGCCGACCTCGGCATGGACATGGCGTCAGTCAGCCGCCAGTTGAGTGTCTTTCTGTCGGGTAATTATGTGAATCGATTTGATTTGAACGGCAAAGCGTATCGGGTGATCCCGATGGTTGAAGATTATGATCGTGTGAATCCGGCGGCGCTACTGGACCTGAAAGTCCGCACACAGTCAGGCGATCTGATCCCATTGTCTGCAATCGCAAGCCTAAAAGAGACGGTGGCACCGCGGGTACTTGGCAAATTCCAGCAAAACAACGCCTTCCGTATTACCGGCGGTGTATTGCCAGGCAACACCAAAGAGCGGGCACTATCAGCCTTAGAGGCAGCGGCAGAGAGCATACTGCCAGGCAGCTATAGTATTGACTACGCGGGTGAATCGCGACAATTGCGACAAGAAGGGAACACGTTGATCGGGGTCCTTGGGATTTCAATGATCTTCGTCTTTCTAGCACTGGCGATTCAGTTCAACAGCTTTCGTGACCCACTAGTCGTTCTCATAGGCTCCGCGCCGCTAGCGATATCAGGCGCGTTGTTGTTTACCTACTTCGGGTGGACGACGATCAATATCTACTCTCAGGTTGGTTTCATTACCCTGGTTGGCTTGATCGCGAAGAACGCGATTTTGATTGTCGAGTTTGCCCGCCAGATGCAAGAAAAAGGACTGTCGAAGCTTGAAGCGATCAAAGAGTCTACGGCGACGCGTCTGCGTCCCGTTTTGATGACCACTGGTGCAACTGTGATGGGGCATTTGCCACTGGTGTTGGTAACCGGAGCTGGTGCTGAAGCGCGAAACAGCATCGGAATTATTCTGGTTGCTGGCATGATCATTGGTACCGCGTTTACGCTGTTTATCCTGCCTAGTGTGTATCTGTGGTTGGCCAGTACACATGCGCCGCTCGCTTCAGCCGACGCCGCCGATACAGCTAACCCTGCTGTAATGGATCGAAGGCAGGATAACGCCGCGAGCGCTTAACTTTTGCCACCAAGGACGCGAGGTAAACTGACCCAAATGAACACTAGTTGTGGTATTTTCACGCGCGCGCGATGCCAGCGTGCGCGTGGCAAATTTTATTGGTGGGATAGTTAGGAAAGACATGAGCGAAGCAGTAAGTACAGCCGAATTTAAGACCCCAGAGCAGGAACAAGCGGCAAAAGGGGCCAACACGCCGGACCCTTACGATATGGCGATTGAGGATATCAATCCGTTAAATGCACATCTGTTCTGTGACAATCGATGGCGCCGAGTGTTCGAGCGATTACGTCAAGAAGACCCGGTGCATTTGAACGAAATTGAGACCGCGGGTAGATACTGGTCTTTGACTAGGTATGAGGACATCAAGGCGGTTGATGCAGACTGGCAAAGGTTTTCATCGTCGCATGGCATCACGCTTGGATTTCGGCCTGATGCAGATGCGCCGGTCGGTTTTGTTGCCGGTAGTAAACCGCCATTTATCAGTCAAGACCCGCCAGGGCATGACGACCAAAGAAAGACCGTAACGGGCGTGGTCGCGCCAAAGAATCTCGTGAAACTCGAGTCTCTGATCCGCGAACGGGCATGCAATGTCCTCGATGCACTACCAGAGAACGAGACGTTTGATTGGGTTGAGCATGTATCTATCGAACTCACCACTTTAATGTTGGCCACCTTGTTCGATTTTCCTTTGGAAGATCGGGCAAAGCTAACCCGGTGGTCGGACATTACTTTCGCTATTCCCGAACCGGGTGGCATTGTCGAGTCGCAAGCACAGAAACGCGATGAGTTCATCGAATGCATTCAGTACTTCAGCAAGCTGTGGGCCGATCGCAGAGAAAATCCAGGCGATGATTTGGTGTCAATGCTAGCGCATGGTGAGGCAACCAAAGACATGGAGCCCATTGAGCACCTAGGTAACCTGCTACTGCTGATTGTTGGTGGTAACGATACAACCCGAAACAGCATGTCTGGAAGCGTATACGCGCTCAACAAGTTTCCTGAACAGTATGATAAGTTGATTGCAAACCCGGAACTCATTCCGAAGATGGTTGCCGAAATGATTCGTTGGCAGACGCCGCTGTCCTACATGCGCCGGACTGCCAAGGTCGATTGTGAGGTTGGTGGTAAGCAAATACGAGCGGGTGATCAGGTCCTTATGTGGTATGTCTCGGGCAATCGTGATGAAGACGTTTTTGCCAACGCTGACGACCTAGACATAGAGCGACATAATTCGCGACAACATCTCTCATTTGGATTCGGAATTCACCGTTGTATGGGCAACCGGCTTGCGGAGCTACAGTTACGCATTTTGTGGGAAGAGATCCTCACACGTTTCGAGAAAATCGAAGTGCAGGATGAACCGGAGCGAACGTTCTCTTCGTTTGTGAAGGGCTATACGCGTTTGCTGGTTAAAGTCCGGCGCAAGCAGCGGTGAGCTCTACCCAGGGAGACATCCAGGCAAGGCGTTACTATCGTATGGCGCTGGTAACGCTTGTGGCTGTCTACTTTCTCATTCTAGTCGGAGCCAGCGTGCGTGCAACGGGTGCCGGGATGGGGTGTCCAGATTGGCCGACCTGTTTTGGTACTTGGATCCCTCCGACAAGTGAGGCACAACTGCCCGAAAATTATCAGGAAATATACGCGGATCTGGGTTATGCCGAGACGCGCTTTAATGTTGTTAAGACATGGACTGAATATGCTAATCGCCTAACTGGTGTCAGTATCGGTTTCCTAATCCTGTTGACGGCGATTTTTTCTTGGCCGCTGAGGCGATCAGATCGGGCCATAACCATCGCGTCCATTGCCGCTTTTTTAATGGTTGGGTTCCAGGGCTGGCTTGGCTCTGTGGTGGTCAGTTCCAACCTCATGCCGGGCATGATCACTATTCACATGTTGATGGCGCTGGCTATTGTCGGTGTGCTGATCTTTGCTCTGGCTCGTTCTCGCCGCGAGTTGGGTGTTAGTCAGTCGATAGAGGGACTTGATCCAAGGTTTGGGAAGTGGCTCTACCTCGCAATAGGCATGACCGTGGTGCAAGTCGCCATGGGCACGCAAGTGCGCGAGATGACAGATTTTATCAAGGAGGCACAAGGGGAGGCGCTGCGATCAAGTTGGATTCAAGCCATGCCGTGGTTCTTCTATGTGCATCGAAGTTTTTCCGCGCTGGTTCTGGTTGTGAATCTATGGTTAATCCGCTTGTTAGTCAGTTCTTTAGGGTGGTCACACATGCTGTCTCGTCTCACCGTTGCCATGGTCGTCGTTGCGACGAGCGCGATTGCCTCAGGTGCCGCCTTGGGTCATCTGGGCATGCCGGCTTTTGTGCAGCCGACTCATCTATTAGCAGCGTCGCTGTTATTTGGACTGCAGTTCCTGATATGGATGAGCTACCGTCACGTCAAAGAGGTCGCTAGTGCAACACGAGTAGCGACTTGACGCTTGACGCCTAGGGTTGACCCTGGCGTCTATTAGCCATCTACTCGCATAGGAAAAGAAGACGAATGGGAGTTTAGAATGACTGACCGAGATCGCACGGGGCCCTTGGAAGACCTGACCATAATTGACTGTACACGAGCGTTAGCTGGACCATTTGGCGCAAGTCTGCTGGCTGATTTGGGTGCCCGGGTCATCAAAATTGAGCCACCTTTGGGCGATGGTTATCGTAACATCCCGCCTTTTCTTCCGGACTATGCATCACCCTATGATGAGGATGTCGCGGGTAGCGATTTTGGCGCTCCTTTCGCCGCGGTCAATAAGAACAAACGAAGCGTCTGCCTCGATTTAAAGCAAGCCGCGGACAAGGACGTCTTCCTGCAACTGTGCGACCAGGCCGATGCCATTGTTGAGAATATGCGGGCGGGTGTTATGGACAAGCTCGGCTTGGGCTACGAGGTTCTTGCGGAACGCAACCCGAAGATCATCTACGCCTGCGTAAGAGGATTCGGTGATCCGAGAACAGGAGAGAGTCCGTTCGCAACCTGGCCCAGCCTCGATGCCGCGGCGCAAAGCTTCGGTGGCTTGGTCTACGCCAACGATGGCCTTGTTACCCCCGCGATTGCAGATATTTTCCCGGGTACGTTGATGGCGCTGGGTGTGGTTTCGGCCATTCATCGCACCCGCCAAACCGGTAAAGGGCAATTTCTAGACGTCTCGATGTATGACGCGATGCTGTCTTTTCAAAAAAGCGCGGTGGCTCAATATGGGTTCACTGGCAAACCAAATGCGTCAGGCTTGCAACGCGCAATGACGCTGTATCCGTTTGACCTTTTCCCCGCGAAAGATGGGCGTGTTTCCTTAGCGGTTGCTTCTCCCCATCACTGGGATCTGCTTTGCGCAGCGATGGAGCGTGCGGATCTAATGACAGACGAGCGTAGTGACAGTAATACTGCGCGACTGCAGAATGTTGATTGGGTGGAGGCGCAGATCTGTGCGTGGACGAGGCAATTAACGCGCGCGGAGATCATGGCAAAGTTGGACGGCAACATACCGGCCGGGCCAGTGCAGAATATGGCAGACATCTATGAGGATCCTCATGTCAAAGCCCGCCAGATGTTAGAGACCTGTCAGCCCAATGGGGACAACCCGGAAATGACGCTGGCGGCGAACCCTATCAAATTCACAGAAACACCGACCAAGCTTTATCAGGCACCGCCGACGCTCGGTGAACATAATGCAGAAGTGCTTGCCGAATTTGGCATCGAGATAGATTTGCCTGACTAATTAGTCCTTATTGAACCGTTCGGTTGGAGATGGGTGTGATGCACGATGATGTGATCGCTGATGCAGGCAAGTTCGCGAACGATTATCTGGCGCCGAATGCGCAAGCCTGGGAAATGAATCGTTCTATGCCACGGGAGATGTTTGTCGCGGCAGCCGGTTTTGACCTTTGTGGATTGCTGGCACCAGTTTCTCAAGGTGGCAGAGAGATCACCTTTTCGTCCTTTATTGATGTGGTACGAATTCTTGCGAAGGCCGATTTCGCCGCGACGTTTGCACTCATCGTACACAACAACCATGTGCGGGCGATTGCTTCGGCGGGAAGTGAGGTACAGGTTTCGCGCTGGTTGCCCGATATGATCAAGGGACAGAAGGTGGGTGCGTTTCTACTGACAGAGCCTGGCGGCGGTAGTGATGCGACAGCACTCAAAACGACCGCGAGCAGCGATGGTTCTGATTTTTTGATCACCGGTGAAAAGGCGTGGGTTACGAACGGGACGCATGCGGACCTGCTTAATGTCTTTGCACAAACCGACCCTGGGAGCGGTGCTCGTGGCATTGCCAGTTTTCAGATCCCCATCGATGCCACCGGGGTCGAACCTCTGCCTGCTTACGATATGCTCGGCGGGTATGCAATGAACGCGGCAGGCTTTCGGTTCAGTGATGTCAGGGTTGCGGCCGATCAGGTGCTCGTGCCGGCGGGCAAAGGGTTTGCGGCGGCGATGGCGGGCATCGACATCGCGCGTACCGTCGTTGCGGCAATGTGTTGTGGTTTGTTGGAAACCAGCTTGGAGTGTGTGATGCCTCGCCTCCAGGATCGACAAGCGTTTGGGAAACCGCTGATTGAACAACAAGGCTTGTCTTGGCAGGCCGCTGATGTTGGTACTGATCTTGCGGCAGCGCGTCTGCTGGCAAAGGAAGCCGCGCGTCTTATTGATGCTGGTGAATCTGCTGTTTTGGCCGCTGCTCACGCTAAGAAGTTCGCAACCCGTGTGGCCTTCGATGGCGTTTCGACCTGCATGCAGGCGATGGGCGCAGATGGGCTTAAGCAGGAATTTCCTTTTTCGCGAGCCCTAGCGGCGGCCAAAATTGCGCACTATATAGATGGAACGACCGAGATTCAGAATGTGGTCATTGCACGGGGGATGCGCCGCACGTATAGCGAATTCTAGCTCTGCGCTAGAGAGGCTTCGCTGATGCGCAAATCACGTTCGGAATCCATGCCGGCGTAGAAGTGAAATCCCAACGCACCATTGGCCGTATTGCCCAACATATCCTGCAGTTCTCGCGAGAATTGACTCGCGATATCTGGCGGTGTTGCGAGTGATTGATTTTCTTCTTGGCGAAGCCAGCCCAGCGAATAGGTGAGGATGACACCGTAGCGCCACTCTTCCGTGACGTTGGCCCCACCACCGTGGAGCGTGCCACCTAGCCAAAAAAGCACGGAACCGGCAGGCATTTCGGCGCACTGAATCTCTTCGGGCTTGGGTTTGCGTTCGGCTGGCCACTGGTGACTTCCCGGTACCAACAGTGTTGCCCCATTGTCTGCCGTGAAGTCTGTTATCGCCCACATGGAGGCGACAATCATGTTGGGTCGTGGCACCGGGAAGTAGTCGAAAGGGTCTTCTTCGCGGTGCAACATTTGTTGTCTCGCCCCAGGTCCAATTTCGACCGCAGCACTGACATGCAATTGATACCGGCAGTTAGGTCCGCAATTTGGTTGTAGGAAGTGATCACAGACGGTTTTTGCCATTGGATGCATGACAAAATCTCTTGCCGTTTCGGAATGGGCACACAAGGACGTTCCGCGCTTCGTATGGCCTGGGTAGAACTCACCCGTATCATCCGCGGTATTGAGTGGTGCCGCTGCCATGACGTCGGCGAGTTGAGCCCGCAGAGTCGTTCGCTCCTTGTTGGTCGTGACGCCATTGACAACCAAGCAACCGGATTGCTCAAGAAGGTCGAGGCCATGATTGGCCACTTCAGTGATGCCGATCTGTGGTATGCCTATGTCCATGTTGTGGCCATTGTTCAGTTATTGTGACGTCAGTTTGGACTAGGTTGGTTTTGGCTACAATCAGCGACGTGAGCGCGTGCGGGCCTTGGTGGTATGCCGACGATCAATAAAGGAATATTTGCGCCTCGCCAAGCTTGTCGGGCAAGTCTTGGGGCATACGTGCGGTGGGCGGTGGATCGAGGGTTACCACCGCGCACAAGGCCGAGACGCAATGTGGCAAAAAAACACAAGTACGACCGTGCCACAAGCTTCCAGGTGGTGGCTTGGATGCTGCCGCAAGCGAGTGTTGCGAGCGTGTCGCAGACGGCTGCGATGACGCTATTTAAAGCGATATTGAGCGACTGTTGCACGGGCTCTTTAGTGCGTTAGCCTCGACTGCGTCTGCGTTAGCCAGTGCAGCTTATTTTTCCGATATGCCGGGGCTGAATTCAGCCCCGACCGTGATAATCTAGCGATTAATAACTAGGAGAATGTAGATGGCGTCGCCGCAACCCCCTGACTTTGATGTAGTAGCAATTGGCGCTGGCTTTGCTGGTTTAGGTTTGGTTCATTCCCTACGAGATGCTGGTTTCTCGATTCGCGTTTTCGACCGCGCCTCTGACATAGGCGGTACCTGGACTTGGAATCGCTATCCTGGCGCGGCGACGGATAGTGAAGGCTACTACTATTGTTTGACGTTCTCCAAGGAAGTCCTCGATGAGTGGAGTTGGAGCGAACGCTATCCAGGCTGGGAAGAGACGCACCGCTATCTGCACTTCGTAGCGGACAAGTGCGATCTATGGCCGCACATCCAACTCAGTACGGAAATTGTGAGTGCTGATTTTCAGGAAGACACCGGTCTCTGGCGGGTCAAGACGGCTGGCGATGAGAGCTACACCTGCAGGTACTTTATTAGCGCCATGGGTATGATCTCTGAGCCAAATATCCCGGACATCAAGGGCATAAAGACCTTCAATGGACCCTGTTTCCACTCCTCTCGTTGGCCTCAGGAAGGCTTAGATTATGCGGGTAAACGCGTCGGCATTATTGGTTGTGGCGCAACGACTGTGCAGATGTTGCCAGTGATGGCAGAAAAGGCAGCCCATGTCACCGTGTTCCAGCGTACGCCGAACTTCGTCATGCCTGCGGTGCAAAAACCCATGACACAAGAATGGGAAGCAGACATCAAAGGCAACTACGAAGAGATCATTACTAAGTGTCGCAATCACGTTTTTGGCATGCCATTTGATAGCCCCGTTGGTCGTAATTTGGCAGATACACCGCCGGACGAAGTGCAAGCTATTCTTGAAGAACATTGGCCACGGGGTAGTTTTCGCTTTGTCTTTGAAACGTTCGATGATCTCTTGTCAAATGCGGAATCGAACAGGGTGGTCTCGGAATTTATTGCGGGCAAAATCAAAGAGAGAGTGAATGATCCCGAGCTTGCCGAGCTACTAGCGCCCAAAGACTACCCGTTGTTTGCTAAGCGGCCGCCACTGGATCATGGCTATTTTGAGGCGTACAACCGAGACAATGTGCAGCTCGTTGATATCAAGGATCGCGAGCCGATTGTTGAGATTACCAAAGCGGGTGTTCGCACTACGGCAGAGGAGTACGAATTCGATATTATCGTTATGGCGACTGGATTTAAGGCCTACACCGGGGCGCCGGAAGCTGTCGCGATACGAGGGCGAGGTGATGTGACGCTCAAAGATAAGTGGGCAACGGAGTCTGCATCGATTATGGGGGTGTGCGTTGCGGACTTCCCCAATATGTTTTTGATCACCGGGCCACAAGCACCGTTTGCAAATCTGCCAACCTCTATAGAACAGAATATTCTCTGGATCACGGACTGCATTAAGACAATGGCAAGTGAAGGTTATGCGGTGTGCGCACCTTTACGCGAAGCGGAGGAGGCGTGGGTGGCGGAAACGGCTGAAATTCATGCGCAAACCTTGATGGCACAGGGTGACCGGGTGAATTCCTGGATGATGGGTGCCAACATCGAAAACAAGAAACCGCGTGTGCTGATCTATTTTGGTGGTGCTAACGTTTACTACGATAAACTTCGAGAATCTGTCGCACAGGGCTTTCCTGAGTTAGCGTTTGAGAAGTCTGCGAGCTAGTTAGCCCAGGCTCTGCATGGCTGCGTGAGTTGGCTCGCTAGGCCTGGTTAGGCGTTGCAGATGGGCCGCGTAACAGGCAAGGCTTCAACATTAATTAGGGGGTTGGATATGGCGTTACATAGATTGATGGAAATGGAGGTCGGTGTACCAGATCCTGCCGCGCTGGATGACTTTTATCAGGAGATAGGATTTTCGGGTGAGAAAGGGGTGTGGGGCAGCGCAACCTACCCAGGACAGATCAAGATTTCGGAAGCCAGCTATCGACAGCTTAAGTACATAAAGATGGCCTGTGAAGATGAGGCCGATATCGCGGCTATTAAGGCCAGGCTAGATGATATAGGTGTCGCCTACGAGCACAGTAATGGCACCTTGCAAGTCACGGATCCGATCAATAAGTGGCGCTACCTTGTTACCCCAGCCGCGATATCGGACCAAAAAACGATGCCTCGTCGCAAGCAAAACTCTCCAGGTAACCGAGAACGCGTCGGCGAGAGAGCGCAAGTGATTACAGAAACAAACCCGCGGACACCACGACGGCTTGGCCATGTCGTACTCGGTAGCCCAGACCCACAGAAAACGACCGAACTGTGTCTAGCGTTGGGCTTTCGCGTATCGGATACGATCGGTGGTGGGATGGCGACGTTTATGCGCTGTTCTCGGGATCATCACAATTTGTTGGTCACGCCTGGCCCTGTTCCCTATTTGAACCACTACGCCATGGAGCAAGATGACTTCGACGCTGTCATGCGCGGCGCGACGCTCTATTTGCGCGCGCATGGCGAAGAGCATCAGATTGCGGGTCCGGGTCGACATCAGATTGGGGGCAATATTTTTTGGTACATGAAGGACCCGAGCGGTACCTTTTTTGAATTCTTTGCCGATATGGACAACATCGACAACGATGCGGCGTGGGTGGTAAAGGATGATTGGGATATGACCGATGCTTGGTCTATCTGGGGTGAAAAGGATCAGCCTGAGTTATTTTTCAAAGTGCCGGATATGGAGGCGCTGATTGCGGGTTGGAATGCTTCGCAATAGGTGGGACTAAGGCTCTAAAGTTACCAAGCGCAAGCATCAGACGGGTCGACCGGCGTTATCTTGTCATCGGCGAAGCTGGGACGCTGGTCACTCTGATGACGGGCGCGCGCGTAGATTCTGACGAGTTTGTGCCCTTGGCAGAAGACCTCGCAGCAAGTGGTTTTCGTCTTTCGCGCAGCGAACGTGTGTTGCGGTTACTGCGGGTCTCGGCTGGACCGTTAGCGGCGGCGGAAGCGTACGAGGGCCGAGTTATAGGGGTGGCGCGAGAGGGCGGAATGGCGGCAATCTTTAGACCATCTGGATTCGCGGACCCCTGCCTAAACACTAGAATGTGCGTTATTCCTCTGCCCCCTGACTATTGCTAGACGAGGCCAAGGCAAGTGGCTTGCCGTTGAGAGAGGTTGTGTTGCGCACCTCGTGCGGCTCTCGTATGGCATCCATCAAGAAACACATGCGTTCTGCGGTTGCGACGAGTTTAGCGATTTTGTCAGAAGGCGCGGACGATTCAATGTGCAAGGACGTTTCTACGTCCAGCAAACGGCTCTGAATGGTGTCGGCTCCGATTGAACCCGTTTGTTCGAATCGAGGTGTGACGGTCATGGATACTTCGCCTAGTTCTATTTTCCTTGCTTCACTCGACCGAGCGATTTGAGTAAGTAGTCAGAAAGCGAGCGAAGACGCAAAGTAGGCTAATGGCGGCGGTGCAGAGTTGTCGCCGCCCATGTTTTGTCCTTCGTCACAAATGATTTCAAACTTGTCGAATTGCGCTTTCTTCGTTTGTCTTTTGCTTTTAACGGTCCGTACTTCAAACGAAACCTGAAATCCAGCCTCGATCGGCGTGACCTGAAACGGAGATTCGTTGTCGCTCATAAAATTTCCCTAGTTACTGATGCTAGGCACTTTACGCCAATTAAGATTCAATCGGCTAGGTTAGAGAGAAAGTAGGAGGAGCGCGATGGGTCGATTGGAAGGTAAGGGGCACTGATTACGGGTGCGAGTCGTGGCATCGGCAGAGCGAATGCTGAGGCTCACGCCCACGAAAGCGCGTCTCTTGTTGTCTCAGGGACCAACCTGACGGCCTAAAAGAGGTGGCAGAAGTCGCTCGAGCAACAGGTGCCACGGTCGAGTGTCTTGCAGCTGATCTTGCCAATGAGCAAGAGGCTGTCGACTTGTTTGATCAAGCGGTTAGCGTCAGTGGTGGGTTGGACATACGGGTTAACAATGCCGGGATCTACGATGGCAAACCAATTGAGAACAGCAACGCATGCAAGGATTCCCTTGGGTCGGTTCATGCAGCCGGATGAAATTGCAAATCTTGCGATCTACTTAGCCAGTTCAGAGTCTGATGGTATGACGGGTCAAACCATTACCATTTCCGGCGGCATGCGGATGGGTTGAAGTCCCTATGGTCGGTTAACGAACGC
>JAQWQN010000077.1 GCA_029244465.1 Pseudomonadales bacterium | reverse complement strand
TTCTTTAACCGCTCGCACGTCCTCATAGCCGAGCCCGTATTTATTCATCGTACCGACCTTAAAGTTCTCTACGAAAATGTCCGATCGGCGTGCCAGATCAAGACAGATGTCTCGTCCTTCCGGCGTGCGGGTGTCAAGCGTTAAGGCGCGTTTGTTACGATTCACGGTTGCATGCGCAAACCCAACTTCGGTCCCCGGTAACATTGGAAAGATGGCGCGACCAACATCGCCAGAAGGGATTTCAACTTTGACCACATCCGCGCCTAAATCAGCAAGCACCGTCCCACACATTGGACCGGCCCATGTTGTCGTGACTTCCAAGACGCGAACCCCTGACATCGGCCCGGTCACGTCGGTACGAGCGTCGCGATAGAAGTCTTCTTTATGCACAATGTCCCCCGTCAAAAACCTGAGTCTAATCTGGCAGATGAAATGCCTCAATCTTTCAATTTTTGTGCGTTGCACCGGGTGGTCCTGACCGGATTATCGCGCGCGCCTTGCTCATCCAACACGCGACCCAGTTCACAGTGTTATTTACGGAAAGCGGTATCCTCCCGCCCAAAGTCAAAATGGGTAGAAAGGTAACATGAACAGTAAAGTCGCACTCGTCGCAGCAATCGCCATAATCAGCTCTTTGCACGCCTACGCTGAAGGGAATCAGCCATTACCGTCATCGCATCTCGGCAATTTGGCGGAAGTTGCTGTTGCCGCTGAGAAAACCAAGCCGGTAGAAACCGTGATACCGCAGCTCGCCGCAGCCGAAGTCCATTCCCTAATCCTGCAAGAACTTAATGTACGACTGCGCAGCGAAGAACGCGAGATCGCGTCGCACGAGCTTGAAATCTAGACTACGGAGTTAGTCCCGGAGTCCGAACACTCGCTTGGCGACAATGTTTCGTTGCACGTCAGACGAGCTGCCCGCACTTAGAAATACTCTACCTAAGAGTCACCTTCGCGCGTCAAAGTTTCTGTCGTCCAAACGAATCGCATCACCTCGCATAGCCCCTGCGCGGGGCGATCCCGCCGGCGCAACTGCACGGCCCGCGGTGATTGTGACAATGGCAGTTGGTCGCTGGATACATTGCTGCCTTGCAACTCGACAGGCTCTCTAACCTATAGTTTGCTCGGTTAAGATTATTCCCCGCCTAGCGATACTTTTTTCATGCAATTGGTAGCGAACGCAAGACCAAGCGGGCCCGTTCACCAGTGCTGTTCAAGTCACTATTTGGCTGGCACCACATGGGCGTCTCAAATAACATGGCTGCCCCATCGAGCAATCAAAGTACCCGCCTGTGCAGCACAACAGCCAAGAACAACAGGTCTTAATCAGTATTCGGCAGATCATTCGCGCCACGGATATTTATTCGCGCAAGCTGAGTAAAGAAGTGGGTTTGACTGCGCCGCAATTACTCATTTTGCAGGCAATCAAAGAGCTCGGCGCGGTTTCGATTTCCAAATTGTCCGAAAACGTCAGTCTCAGTCAGGCAACCGTCACCAACATTATCGATCGACTTGAAAGCAGAAGTCTCGTCGACAGACATCGCAGTACACAGGATAAGCGGGTAGTTCATGCCACGCTCACCGACGCTGGCCTGTATAAAGTGTCTGAGGCACCCACGCCGATTCAAAACACATTCAGTAAAAGATATGCTGAACTGGCGGACTGGGAACGGGCGATGATCGTCGCGGCGCTACAAAGAGTCGCCGCAATGATGAACGCAGAGGAAATTGACGCTTCACCGGTACTCCACGTCGGTACGGCCATTGATCAAGCAGCAACCAACTGAATGCTCTCGTCAATGAACCGAGCGTGACGAGCACGCGCTGCCCGCTCGATGGCGGCGGCGACGTAAGCACCTGGTCCGGGCGATCTCCGACCTGGCGAACACCAAGTGTCGCGCCTTCGGCTGCCGTAGCGCTAGCGAGCAGCGGACCAACGGGCAGAGAGCAGCGACTTTAAGCGACTAAAGATTTGTGTAAACGGCTTGATGTAAGCCGACCCCGCGTGGATCACCGACGATGTGGTTGTCCATCTGGTTCATCACATACGACATGCACAGATGCGCATCTGTATCGACGCAAACCGTGGAACCACCTGCTCCCCCCCACCAAAGCGAGTTTGCATTAGGACTCATCGGAATGTCCGGCGTGGGTTTGGCATACCCCATTGCGAATTGAACTGACAAACCGAGCACCAAATCCACGCCCTCGACCTGCGTTTGTAAGGCTCGCTTGACTACTGTTGGAGAAAAAAGTGTTTGCCCAAATGCCCGACCATTATTTGCCATAGCGGTTTGCGCCCGTACGATGGAGCGAGCATTACCATGACCATTGGCGGCGGGAATTTCTGCTTGCCGCCATTCAGCAGTACCTGTGCTTTCCGGGGAAATATTGAGACCACCAAAGACACGACCGGGTATTGAGTCCGGATCCATTGCCATAATAGGCGCCACGTTCTTGGCCGCTACAAGGTCCGCAATTCGATCGAAATGTTTAGGATCGACCCCGATATGAAAATCAGCGCCGACTTGCTCAGCGACTTGTTCCTTGAAATAGGTTCCGAACGAGCGGCCCGTAATCCGCCGCACAACTTCGCCGATCAAATAGCCTTGCGTTATCGCGTGGTAGCCACTCTGAGCGCCAACTTCCCACCAGGGTGCTTGGCTGGCAAGATCCGCGCAGGCGAAGTCCCAGTCGTATAACTCGGCCTCTGTCATATTGCGACTAAACCCAGGCAAACCAGCTGAGTGCGATAGCAGATGTTTGACGCACACGCCTTCCTTACCGGCTTGGGCGAACTCTGGCCAATATTTGGCGACGGGAGCATCCAGGTCGAGTTGGCCCCGATCTTCAAGCATGAGCGCAACTAGAAACGTCATCGTTTTGGTCGACGAGTACACGTTGATAATGGTGTCCTCTTGCCAGGGTTTGGTTCTCGCTTCGTCGCTATGACCACCCCAAAGATCGACAACGTATTCCCCTTCTAAAGTAGCCGCAAAGCTTGCTCCGATATCTCCCTTGTCGGTGAAGTTCAGTTCAAATGCTTCCCGCACTGAGGCAAAGCGCTCATCACAGTATCCTTGAATTTCCATAGGTCTCTCCCCTGTATAACTATGAGCTGAAGAGCTTAGTCCCATGCACGACTTCAATCTAGCGATGCAATTTGCCAAAATTGCAAAGTAGAAAAGTTCACCGCAGAATCGAACGTCGGATTAAAAAATAGAGGGTTGCTTGGTGACTAGGCTTTGGTTTTGCATCAGTGAATATTTGCAACGCTCATTCTGAATGAACAGGAAAGCCCAACCCATGTTTAGTTACCGAACGGGGATCTCTGCCTACTTAATCTTGGTCATAGCACTCTTTGCAACGAGCTGTGCTGAGCCCGCCGAACAAATCAGCGAAGCTAAAAAACCGCGCATCGCTTTGATCATGAAGTCTCTGGCGAATGAGTTTTTTGCAACGATGGCGGGTGGTGCTGAAAACCATCACCGTGCCAATGCCGAACGCTACGACCTGGTGGTCAACGGCATCAAAGACGAGCGTGATCTGGCAAGACAAGTCGCTCTCGTCGACGAAATGGTCGCCGGTGGTGTCGACGCGATCGTTATCGCTCCGGCAGATTCCAAAGCGCTAGTTCCCGCTCTTGCTCGAGCGTTGGCAGCGGGCGTTGTGATCGTCAACATCGACAACAAGTTAAACACTGCGCTGCTCGAAAACCGCGGTTTGAATATTCCTTTTGTCGGCCCAGACAATCGAGTCGGTGCACGTTTAGTCGGTGAGCATTTGGCAAAACG
>JAQWQN010000073.1 GCA_029244465.1 Pseudomonadales bacterium | reverse complement strand
ATGGGGCCGGGTGATCAACATCTCCTCCACCGAAGGTAAAATCGGCAAGCCTGTGTTTACCGCGTATTCGACGGCGAAACATGCGATTAATGGCATGACGAAGTCAGTGGCGCAAGAAGTCGGTGCCTCTGGGGTAACCGTGAACGCCATCTGCCCGGGGCTCGTGATTACGGACATCGTTAAGGATAATGGCCCCGCCACTGCAGACGCTATGGGAATTTCTTTTGCCGAAATGGTGGACCTCTTCGCTCAGGATGCGGCCATTAAACGGCCGAATACGGTAGAAGAGGTGGCGGCGATGGCGGTGCTCTTAGCGTCCGAGGCCGGGGGCGGTATTACGGGTGCATCGCTCAGTGTAGACGGTGGTACGGCACCGTATTAGGCGCTGTGTAAGGCGGGTCTGCGGCAGCGTTAAAGTCACTTGCCCCGGCACAAAAAGCTGAGGACAGTGCGCGTTGCGTGACACCCTTGACCGCTGGCCTTCGATTGAGTGTTGGGCGTGCCGTAAGGCCACCTGTGTACTGACAAGGGTGGCGAGGGTGCCGTAATCATTTTTTGTTCTCTCTCTTAGCATGTCTTCGCTGCGCACAGTTGCCACCGTAGTGTTGTCTCGAGCGTGCGGAACCAGTGTCAGTATCGCTATCCCCAGCACCAGGCAGCCTGGAACGATATCGGCGCGCCGCGAGGTGTTGAACGAGTGACGTTAACGGGTGACGTTGAACGGATGACGTTGAACGGATGACGTTGAACGGCGATTCGCCTTTGATAAATTCTGATCGCGCTGACGCGCGATTGCAGACAAGATTTAGTACAATGATTGGCTTCATTTTCCGGGGATAATTATGTCTGAAGACTCGCGAGCTCAGTGGGAAGGTCTTGCTGAAAAAGAGTTGCGTGGCACACCGCTCGATGACCTCACATGGTCGAGCCCAGAAGGCATAGAGGTTAAGCCGCTCTACACCGAGGAAGATCTCGAACAGATCAGCCACCTGTCTACGTTTCCCGGTCTGGAGCCCTTTGTGCGTGGCCCGCGTGCAACGATGTATACCAATCGTCCATGGACGATCAGACAATATGCCGGTTTCTCCACCGCAGAGGAGTCGAATGCGTTTTACCGCCAAAATCTTGCTGCTGGCCAAAAAGGATTGTCGGTCGCCTTTGATTTGGCGACTCACCGAGGCTTCGACTCAGACCACCCTCGTGTCATCGGTGACGTTGGTATGGCAGGCGTCGCGATAGATTCAGTCGAGGACATGAAAATTCTCTTTGATGGCATACCGTTGGATGAGATGTCTGTTTCGATGACGATGAATGGTGCCGTTTTGCCGGTACTTGCCGGCTATGTGGTTGCAGCAGAAGAGCAAGGTGTCCAACAAAAGGACCTCGCGGGCACGATTCAAAATGACATATTGAAAGAATTTATGGTGCGCAACACCTTTATCTATCCGCCTGAGCCAAGCATGCGCGTGGTTGCCGACATCATCGGTTACACAGCCCACAACATGCCGCGTTTTAATTCGATTTCGATATCGGGCTATCACATGCAAGAAGCCGGTGCCAATGCGGTTCAAGAAGTGGCGTTTACGCTTGCTGATGGCATAGAGTATGTGCGCTCAGCACTTGCCGGCGGACAAGAGATCGATAAGTTCGCGCCACGATTATCTTTCTTCTTCTGTATCGGCATGAATTTCTTTATGGAAGTTGCAAAGCTGCGAGCGGCAAGAATTTTGTGGCACGAACTCATGCGTCAATTTGAGCCACAGAATCCCGCGTCGTTAATGCTTCGTACACATTGCCAGACGTCGGGTGTCTCGCTCCAAGAACAAGATCCCTACAACAATGTGGTACGGACGACCATTGAGGCGATGGCGGCAGTTATGGGTGGGACGCAATCACTCCATACCAACGCGCTTGATGAAGCGATTGCGCTACCGACGCCGTTTTCCGCTCGTGTGGCAAGAAATACACAGATCATTCTTGCAGAAGAAAGTCAGATAACCCGCACAGTAGACCCGCTTGGCGGTAGTTACTACGTTGAGAGCCTGACCAATTCGATCGTTGAGCATGCGCGCACGCTAATTGCTGAGGTTGAAGGCTTAGGTGGTATGACCAAGGCTGTTGTCTCAGGCATGCCGAAGCAGAGGATTGAAGAAGCCGCGGCGCAACGACAAGCTCGGGTTGAACGCGGTGAAGATGTGATTGTCGGCGTCAACAAATACCAGTCAGAGGCGGCGCAGGGCGAGCTGGAAGTCCTTTCAGTCGATAACTCTAAGGTCCGAGATGCACAATTACGTCGGCTTGCCGAGGTCCGAGCATCACGAGACGAAGACGCGCTCAATGCATCACTGGATGCAATCACAAAGGCCGCGTCAGAAGGATCCGGTAATTTGTTAGCACTCTCGATCGAAGCCTCACGACAAAGAGCATCCGTGGGGGAGATTTCTTATGCATTGGAAAAAGTCTACGGTCGCCATGAACCCGTTGCGCGCATGACCCCAGGGGTGTACGCCTCAAGCTATGAAGATGATCCAGCGTTCACGAAGGTGAGTGATGAAGTCAAAGTTTTCACTGATGTTGAGGGTAAGGCGCCAAGCATGCTTGTTGTGAAGATGGGACAAGATGGACACGACCGTGGAGCCAAGGTGATATCCAATGCGTTTGGCGACTTTGGTTTTGATATTTCCATGGGGCCATTGTTTCAGACGCCAGAAGAGGCTGCCCAGCAAGCGAAAGCAGAGGGTGTGCATGTCATCGGTGTATCCACCCTTGCGGGGGGTCACAAATCCCTGGTGCCAGAGATGATAGAACTGCTTAAGCAAGAAGGACTGGACGACCTAGTGATCGTCGTCGGTGGCGTTATACCCCAGCAAGATTATCAAGCGCTTTATGATGCGGGTGTACATGCTATTTTTGGACCTGGCTCGAAGATCCCTGATGCAGCAAGCAAAGTTTTACAACTCATTCCGGGTCGGAATCGCTAACGGCGATAATAGATTGCGAACCCGAAAAAGTACCGACTACGAATAACACAAAGGAAAAACAGATGATTGGCAGACTAAACCACGTCGCGATCGTAGTTCCAGATTTAGCCGGTGCCTCGGCGACCTACCGGGACACGCTTGGTGCAACGGTGACTAAGGCGCAAGACCTCCCAGACCATGGGGTAACAACCGTCTTTGTTGAGCTTGCGAATACCAAGATTGAACTCCTGCACCCGTTGGGAGCGGACTCTCCCGTTGCGAATTTCTTAAGTAACAATCCAAGTGGCGGTATGCACCATATTTGTTATGAAGTGCAAGACATTGGTGCGGCCATAGAGCAACTGGTATCCGAAGGTGCTCGTGTACTCGGTGATGGACA
This sequence comes from Pseudomonadales bacterium, assembly GCA_029244465.1. Taxonomy (GTDB): domain Bacteria; phylum Pseudomonadota; class Gammaproteobacteria; order Pseudomonadales; family Azotimanducaceae; genus UBA4421. The sequence continues at coordinate 4,020 of JAQWQN010000073.1, read as the reverse complement.
ACCCAAAACGGGTGCGCATGGGTTACCCGTAGTGTTCCTTCATCCGAAGGACTTTTCCGGTACGTTGATCGAGCTTGAAGAGGTTGGCGCCGCTTAGTCTAAGTGTTGTCGGAAGAACTCATAGACTAATGCGTTCCGGTAGGCCGTTTGTTTATTGTTGGCCGCGCCGGCATGCCCACCTTCCGTATTTTCGTAATAGGACACTCGGTGCCCTTGCGATTGCATCAATGCGACCATCTTGCGGGCATGACCTGGATGGACGCGATCGTCTCGCGTTGAAGAAGTGATCAAAACGGGCGGGTATTCTTGGCTCTTCGATACGTTGTGGTAGGGAGAGAATGTCTGCATAAATGCCCAGTCCTCTCCGAGGTCCGGGTCGCCATACTCTGCGACCCAAGAGGCACCAGCGAGCAGTTTGCTATATCGACGCATGTCGAGGAGGGGGGCTTGTGCTACCACCGCACCAAAAAGATCTGGTCGCATCGTTAACATGTTGCCAACCAGGAGGCCGCCGTTACTACCGCCGGTCGTTCCGAGTTTTTTCGTGCTGGTTACGCCTCTCGCAATCAAATCTTCCGCCACAGCTATGAAATCCTCATAGGCGCGCACGCGGTTTTCGCGGAGAGCAGCCTGATGCCACGAAGGCCCAAACTCGCCACCGCCGCGGATATTGGCGACGACGTACACGTTTCCCGGTGTGAGCCAAGCAGCTCCTAACGTCGTTGAATAAAAGGGCGTTATGGGGATTTCAAAGCCACCATACCCGTACAGGATGGTGGCTTTATCTTTGGCATCATGGGCTCCGATTTGGAAGTAAGGTAGCCGGGTGCCATCCGCAGACTTTACCCACTGTTGCTGTACCGTGAGCCCCTTACTGTCAAACGTCTGCGGCATTGCTTTACTGAACAACATAGTTTTGGCCGGCTGCGTGGCACTGAAGTCCCATCCTTCGAGAGCCAGCGGCTGCAAAAATCCGGTGGTTTGTGTCTCAAACTGGTCGTTAGCATGCGGTTGAATCGCTTTTACCGTAATTCGTGTCAGCGCTTCATTGCCTAATAATGGCGATAGCTGCCAGGCTTTGTTTTTGCGAACTGCCGAATAGAGTCGATTGGTAACGTTGTGTAACTCATTGATGATGAGATTATGGCGAGTTGGAACGAATTGCGCGAGTGACTTGCCCGGTTTGGGCGCGTAGATGAGTTCGGCTGATCCAACGCCGGCAAGGAAATCTCTCAGGTCGAGGCGAATCAAACTTCCGGCTGGAAAAACGGTCCCGGCTTTGCGCCACGGTTCTTTAGGTGAGACGAACAAGTGACCGCGGTGAATCGTGAGTTGGACCTGGTTTGGCAGTGCCAGCTGCAACCACTGATCGTCGTTCCGGACGAAGTAGTCAGCCTCATAAAATGTCCTGGCGCGGACTGCCATGACCACTTCGTGGTTGGGTTCAAGATCGGTGAATGCGCTAACGGAAACGTCACTTGTCTGACCGGAGAATACAATCGGTGCATCCGATAGCCGTGTGCCTCGACGCCATTCGCGTAGTTGGCGAGGGTAACCAGATACTGTCAGTGTCCCAGGCCCGGTATGCGTGGCGACCAGGACGGTTTCGTGGTCGAGCCAGGAGATTCGAGTCTTAGCCTCGTCTACGACGAAGCCGTTAACAACGAACTGCTTCTCCTGAAGATCGAATTCGCGCACAGTGACCGCGTCGGCCCCGCCCCTGGACAGGCGGATCAGGGTTCGATCGTATCCCCTCGTGAGGACGGTCATGCCCTTGTAAACCCAGTTTTCCCCTTCGGCTTTGGCCAGCGCGTCTAGGTCTAGTATGACCTCCCAAGTGGGGTCTGCTGTACGGTATTCGGTTAGAGATGTGCGCCTGAGGAGACCGCGGGGATTGTCGCCGTCTCGCCAAAAGTTGTAGCGATACTTGCCATGTACGCTGGCGAAGGGGATGCGGTCATCGGCGTCGTAGATATCTGCTAGGTGCTGCCTAAGCGCGTCGAAGTTTTTGTTCTGGGTATATTTCTTGGCGGTGGTCTGGTTGTGGCTGTTGACCCACCGGTTCACATCAACCTGCTCAACCGCCTCTAGCCACAAAAAGGGATCGTCCACTGCTTCTGCGTGAGCTGCGAGCAGGAGGCTCATACTCACGCATAGAAGCAGTCGTGAGGGCACTATTCGAACTCGAGAATAGTCTGATCGACAGTCAGACTGTCGCCTTCTTGGGCCATGACTTTTGCGATCACGACATCTTCTTCGGCGCGCAGGCTGTTTTCCATTTTCATGGCCTCAACGACGGCTAATTCCTCACCAGCTTTGACTTCTTCGCCGACCTTTGCTGACATCCGAATCAAGAGTCCCGGCATGGGCGAAAGTAAAAATCTAGACAGGTCGGGTGGGATTTTTGCAATCATGTGCCTGCTAAGCGCTGCTGCTTGGAGGGAAATAATCTGCATCTGCGTTTCGGCACCACGATGGAACGTGCGGTAACCCGCTTTGCTGGCATCAATTTGTACGGCCACGGCTTGGCCATTGACCACTGCAGAGACGATGGGTTGCCCTATTTGCCAGTCTAACTGGACGCTGTAGTGGCTACCTTCGTGATTGACATCGTAACCGTGATCCGCAGCGTTGATAGTGAGTGGATATTGTCTGTCGTTGGCGACAGCAACCCAGGCACTGTTCGTCTCAATCTCAAAACGGCGTGTTTGCCCTGATATCTCACGTGCCCTTGCTTGTTTTTTCGAGTGGATACTTGCCGCGACCACGACAGGGATCAGCGGGTCTGATTGTGGTACGTCTTCGGCGTGAAAACCATCCGGATATTCTTCGGCGATGAAGTTGGTGGTCAGGCGACCTTCTTTAAAGCGAGGATGCATGATTAGCGCATTGAGGAAGCTGATATTGTGGTTAACGCCGCGAATGTAATAGGCATCCAATGCGCCCGCCATGTTTTCTATGGCTTCGTCGCGTGTCTGACCATAGGTCACAAGCTTGGCGATCATTGGGTCGTAAAAAATAGATACTTCACTGCCTTCTTCGATTCCTGTATCAACCCGAACGGTATCGGTTTCGGTTGGGGCAACGTAGTTTGACAGTCTGCCGATTGAGGGTAGGAAATTGCGAAAAGGATCTTCCGCGTAAACTCTCGTCTCGAGAGACCAGCCGCTGAGTTTGACGTCTTCTTGTGCCAGCATGAGTTTTTCGTCATAGGCGATTTTGATCATGTGCTCGACAAGGTCTTGTCCGGTGATGAACTCGGTCACAGGATGCTCGACCTGAAGGCGCGTGTTCATCTCTAAGAAGAAGAAATTTTTGTCGGCGTCGACGATGAATTCAACCGTACCCGCAGAGCTGTAGTCGACCGCGCGAGCTAGCGCGACAGCTTGTTCACCCATTGCTTTTCGTGTGGCTTCATCAAGAAACGGTGATGGTGCTTCCTCGATGACTTTTTGATGGCGTCGCTGGATCGAACATTCTCGCTCGCCGAGATAGATGGCGTTGCCATGATTGTCAGCCAATACCTGAATCTCAATGTGGCGCGGTTCTTCGATGAATTTCTCGGCAAAGACACGGTCATCGCCAAAGCTGGATTTCGCTTCGTTAGTGGCGCGCTCAAACCCATCCCGACATTCGTCGTCATTACGCACGACACGCATTCCTTTGCCACCGCCTCCGGCGCTTGCTTTGAGCATGACCGGGTAGCCGATCTCTTGAGAAATTTGAACAGCGTGGTCAGCGTTGCTAATGACGTCTGTGTAGCCCGGAATAGTGTTTACACCCGCTTCTTCGGCGATGCGCTTGGAAGTGATTTTGTCACCCATAGAGTTAATCGCTTTTACCCCAGGGCCAATAAAGGCGATACCTTCGGATGCGAGCGACTCGCAAAAATCTGCGTTTTCTGACAGAAAGCCGTAGCCAGGATGGATCGCCTCTGCGCCAGTGTCATGACACGCTTGTATGATGCGATCGGCTCTTAAGTAGCTGTCAGCTGAGGCGGCGGTACCGATATGGACGGCT
>JAQWQN010000059.1 GCA_029244465.1 Pseudomonadales bacterium | reverse complement strand
CAGTGATGGACAAGATGCCCTAGACTTTATCCTGGCTACACCTTTGACGGAGTCGCTAGGTTTCGTGACCCCTAACTGGCGAGCAGAAGGGGCTGTGGGTTTTTCTGGCACATTGCGCGTACCGATCAAACAAGACGGTGCGCCCAAGCTAGCGGTTGATTTCGGCTTCGATTTACAGGACTTTGACTTGGTGATGCCGGAATACCGTCTTGCCTTGGAAGATCTTATAGGTAACGGGCACTTTTCCCTGCCATATAGCGTTGTCGGCAGTTTTTCTGGCGCGTTGTTCGAGCATCCGGCAGCGTTTCGGGTGACGAGTGATAACGATTGGATCAGGTTCGACGTCCAGGGGACGACTAGCCACGCCGACGTTTACCAACTCATCGACTATGAAGACATCGGCGTCATCGATGGCTTGCTCAGCTTCGATAGCACGCTGGGCATAGCGATGACGGATACCAATGTGACCAATCTTGCGCTCACAAGTGATCTGGTTGGACTGGAGATGCGGCTTCCATCTTTTCTCGGTAAAGAGGCCTCTGTCGGCAGTCCACTGGCACTGGACGTCCAGTTTTTGGATGTCTACCAGAGCATTCGTTGGGATTATCAGGATACGCAAGGCTGGCTTCACCATGGCGACAAAATCGAAAGAGGTGCCATCGGCGTTGGCACGATGCCACCAACCACAGCCCACGATCAACAGGCCGTCGTGGTTAGCGGTACGCTGGATACGTTAACGTTGAGCGAATGGGTTTCAGAAGAAGGCGAGGCACGCGTAGCGCTCCCTCTCGACTGGAAAATCGATGGCCTACGTGTGAAAAAACTTGTTATCGACGATCTGGCGTTTACAGATCTAATCCTGGGTGGCGAGCAAGCGGGAGAGAGCGTTGGTTTCACGTTTGTAAGCGAGGATCTTACCGGACGAGTGGACATTCCTGCCGCGGGACTCATGGAAATTGAGCTCGCACACCTGCGTCTGCCATCGAGCGGGGAGACCGTCAGCAAATATATAGGTGGCGACCAGTTATTAGTCGAGGGTTTGGGCTTTAGCCCCGGGATTCCGGTACTGGACCCAATTGATGTTGCGGTTGGCTATCGGTTACCGCACGCAAAAGTCGACCTTAATTTGCTCTACCTGGATCAAGATCCGTTCGGTAGTTGGCGTTTTGTCATGCAGCCGAAAGAAGATGTCGTCTGGATTAACAATCTCCATGCGGATGTTAATGGCGTGCACATCAGTGATGGCCAGCTCGATTGGAACCTTACCGAAGATGTCAGTCACTTCAAGGGTACGGTTGTGCTTGATGACCTTTCACAAACGCTGCCACTGTGGGACTACGCGCCTGTGCTCGAGACGACCAAAGCGAGTGTGGGAGCAGATGTAGAATGGTCGGGATCGCCGGCCAATGTGAACCTTGCTGGTTTGAATGGCGATTTGGGTTTTACGGCGCGGGATGGTCGTTTTTTGGATGTTGAGGCGGGTGGTGGCCTGCGCATGATGAGTTTGTTGAATTTTTCCAACATCGTGAAGCGAATCAGCTTGGACTTTACCGACGTGACTCGGGAAGGTATCGGTTTTGACAAAATTCATGCAAAGGTCAATCTGGATGACGGTGAGATGCAGTTTGTTGAGCGGATGATCGTGGAGGGCTCGTCCTCGAACTTTCAAGTGGGCGGCAAGGTCAACCTGAATACGGGTTTATTGGACAATGAAATGATTGTGACTCTGCCGGTGAGTGATGGCTTGCCTTGGTATGGGGTCTATCTTGCGTTGGCAAACCCACTTGCGGGTCTGGGGGTCCTGGTTGGAGAACGAGTCCTACGTAAACCGTTGCGGGCTTTCAGCACAGCCAAATTTGAGGTGACGGGTACGTTGGACGACCCTGAAGTTAAGTTTTTGAGCCTATGGGATCAGAGTATATCTGAGCCTGGCTCAACTGTGGGTGCCCCACTAACCATTGTGGACGAGAGAGCGCCGTCGGCAAGACCTTGATAGACTCGAACGTTCAGCAAAACGTCGGATTATGTATGAGTGACAGCCTGGTCGCGCAAACCCAGATCTTGAGCAAAAGTGATATCGATCAAATCGATCTAGAGCAGACTCTGGAAGAGTTAATGACTGTAGAAATCGACTATGGTGAAGTTTTTCTGCAATCAACTCGCTCGGAGAGTTGGGGGCTCGAAGATGGGATCGTGAAAGATGGCAGCTTCAGCGTGGATGCGGGGATAGGCGTGCGAACGGTTGCGGGTGAAAAAACTGGTTTTGCCTATGCGGAAGATATACAGAAAGCGGGGTTAAAAAATTCTGCTAAAGCCGCGCGATCTATAGCACGAGCTGGTCAGAATCGCTCAGCGGTGGCTCCGGTTTTTGTAGGTAACGAACGTCTTTACCCGAGCGTGGACCCTATCACGTCGATGGATGAGGTGGCCAAAGTACATCTCCTCCAGCGCGTCGATCGAGCTGCTCGGGCCGCAGACCATCGCGTACGGGAAGTTAACGTGCAGATTTCTGCCAGCCACGAAATGATGATGGTGATGGCGACGGATGGCACCCATGCTGCGGATACACGACCACTTGTACGTTTGGATGTTTCGGTAATCGTTGAGCAAAATAGCCGGCGTGAGAGAGGTAACGCTGGTGGCGGCGGTCGACGGGCATTGAGCGAGCTGAATGAGGGCGATTGGGCAGATGGGCTCGCGCAAGAAGCAGTTCGGATGGCGATTGTGAATCTTGAAGCGATTGATGCGCCAGCAGGCGCCATGCCAGTAGTGTTAGGTCCAGGTTGGCCTGGTGTACTTTTGCATGAAGCCGTGGGCCATGGTCTAGAAGGGGACTTCAACAGAAAGGGGAGCTCGACTTTTGCCAATCGTGTTGGTGAACAGGTCGCTTCGCCGCTGTGCACCGTCGTTGATGATGGCTCAATGGCTGGCCGCCGGGGTTCACTCTCGGTTGATGATGAGGGCATACAAACGCAATCCACGGTCCTCATTGAAGACGGCACCCTGGTTGGGTACATGCAGGACAAGCTCAACGCGAAGCTGATGAACGTGGCAACGACTGGAAATGGACGCCGTCAATCCTACGCTCATGTGCCCATGCCAAGAATGACCAACACGTTTATGTTGCCCGGCGAAAGCGACCCGGAAGAAATTTTAAGGAGTGTTGATAAGGGCATCTTTGCTGTGAACTTTGGTGGCGGTTCGGTCGACATCACGTCAGGTAGATTCGTCTTTTCTGCGACAGAGGCTTACTTGATCGAGGGCGGCAAAGTCACTGTTCCAATCCGCGGTGCCACGTTAATCGGTAATGGTCCCGAGGTGATGAACCGCGTTTCGATGGTTGGCAACGATCTGAGCTTAGACACCGGGGTCGGTGTTTGTGGCAAAGATGGACAATCTGTTCCGGTTGGGGTGGGCCAACCCACACTCAAAGTGGACGAAATCATCGTCGGTGGGACTCAAGTCTGATTTTCGGTCTCGTGGAGATAGCGAAAAAGTGCGCGTGCAGCCGTTTTATGATGCTTGTCGTCTTGCGCGCTCTGGGCTCGTCTAATCAGTTGCCTTAACTGTTGGCGGTTCACGGATGGGTGTGCATCGATATACTCAGCCACAGCTGCTTTTTCTGTGATCAGTCGCTCCCGCCATAACTCGCATTGGGCATTGATGTAGTTTGCAACGTTTGATTGACCCTCGAAGGTTTGCAGTTTTGCTGCCACCGCATCAGCATCTATCTCTCGCATGAGCTTGCCGACAAACTGGAGCTGGCGGCGTTTGGCTTCACGGCTCGGGAAGCGCTGGTGATCTAAAACTGCGGTGAGTAGGTTGTCAGGCAAATCGAAATCAGCTAATTGGGTGGGTTTCAAAGCAGACAACTTTTTTCCGAGCGCTTGTAAGCGCGCGGCTTCTCGTTTGCGCGCGGTCTTTGAGGTAATCTCTTCAGGATCGTTTTCGAGCATCGCTATACGTTTATGTGGGAGTTAGGTGGAAAATTTACGCAACCGAGAATCTGAACTCAAATCTCTTGTCGAGGCCATCTTAGCTGAAGCTGAGCAGCAAGGCGCTGATCAGGCAGAAGTCTCAGTCAGTTCAGATGCGGGACTTGCTGTTTCTGTGCGCAAGGGTGAACTGGAAAACTTGGAATTCAATCAAGACCAAGGTTTCGGTATTACCGTTTACATGGGTAAGCGCAAGGGCTCTTCTAGTACCACCGATAGCAGCCAACTGGCAATTCAAGAAACTGTCGCCGCGGCAAAGCGGATTGCGACGTACACACAAGAGGATGAGTACAGTGGCTTGGCGGATGCGTCGCTCGCGCCTACCGAACTTGAGGATCTAGATCTTTATCATCCTTGGCAGGTTGAACCCGATGAGTTAATCGCGCGCGCGCAAGCCTGTGAAGCGTCCGGGCTTGCGGTCGACAAACGGCTGACCAACTCGGATGGTGCGCAGGTTAATACACAGCAAGCAATGCGTATCTACGGCAACAGCCATGGCTTCGTTGGAGCATATTCGAGCACACGATATGGGATGAGTTGTGTACTGATCGGTGAAGATCAGTCGGGTATGCAGCGAGATTATTGGTATACGACAAGTCGTGATCATGGTGGGCTTGAGGCTGCTGAGAATGTTGGGCAGCTTGCAGGTCAGCGGACCGTCGCTCGTTTATCACCGCGGAAGGCACCGACGGGTCAGTTCCCGGTTATTTACTCGGCGCCGCTAGCCAGCGGACTTTTTGGTCACCTCATCGGTGCAATCAGCGGTGGTTCTCAATATCGAAAAGCGTCTTTTTTGTTAGATGCGATTGGCGAAGAGGTGCTCCCCAACTGGTTATCGTTGATCGAAAGACCACACCTGAAGAAAGCGTTAGGTAGTGCGAATTTCGACAGTGATGGAGTGGCTACTCGAGAGCAGGCATTTGTGCAGGACGGAGTGGTGGCGAGCTATATTCTGTCTGTGTATTCCTCGCGTAAGCTTGGGCTTGATCCTACGGGTAATGCTGGGGGTGTTTTTAACCTTGATATCGAGGCGCCCGCGACATCGTACGACGTGATGGTTGGGTCTATCGATCGCGGGCTGCTGGTCACGGAGTTGATGGGGCAAGGCATCAATGGGGTTACTGGTGACTATTCACGAGGCGCTGCTGGTTTTTGGATTGAAAACGGCAGTGTTCAGTACCCCGTCGCAGAAGTCACCGTCGCAGGCAATTTGAAGGACATGTATAAGTCGATTGTCGCGGTCGGAGATGACATAGATTTTCGCGGCAATATTCGTGCGCCTAGCGTGCAAATTGAATCGATGATGATAGCTGGTGAGTGATTACCTCCGAGTACAGTAGTGCCTTAGGCGTACACGAGGCTGGCTAGGCCAAGGAAGACAAAAAATCCGGTGACGTCCGTGATGGTCGTCAGTATCACGCCACCGGCGATGGCTGCATCAATGTTCAACTGTCGCAGTATTGACGGAAGCAAGCTCCCAGAAACGGCAGCCACAATAATGGTAACCACCATCGCTGTCGCGATCACCAGGCCCAGCGAGAGATCCTGAAACGCGACAGCCGCCGTGATGGCCACCAGGGTCGCCCAGAGAAGGCCGTTTAAGACAGCGATTATAAACTCACGATTCACAAGCCATAGGCGATTGCCGCGCCCAAGGTGGCCCAGGGCTTCGCCGCGAATGACGAGGGTTAGTGTTTGGGTTCCGGCGATGCCGCCCATGCTCGCAACGATTGGCATGAGCACCGCGAGTGCGACGACCTTTGCGATTGTATCCTCGAACACGTTGATTACCGCCGCGGCAATAAAGGCGGTAATCAAGTTGATACCGAGCCAAATAGCGCGCCTTCTAAAAGAGCGCCGAACGGGAGCGAAGGTGTCCTCATCAAGGTCGAGGCCGGCACGCGCAAGGACGGCCTCGTCGGCGTCCTCGATGATTACGTCGACGACGTCATCGATTGTGATTCGGCCGACAAGTTTACCCTCACCGTCAATCACAGCGGCCGAGATAAGATCTTCATTTGAGAACAGTCGAGCGACCTCTGTATCAGCCATCATAACGGGGATCGCCGGCGCTTGGCTGTCCATAACTTCGCGCACCGTCACAGTCGGGTCTGACGTCAGTAACTTGGCGAACGGTAGCATGCCGACATATTCGTCGCGGGAGTTAACAACGATGAGTGCATCTGTCGTTTCGGGAAGATCTTTGCGCAGTCGCAGGTAACGGAACACGAGCTCCAACGCATGCCGCGGGCGCACAGTGATGGTGTCTGTGTTCATCAATCCACCGGCACTCTCCTCATCGTAAGCGAGCACTGCTTCGACGCGAGCTCGGTCGCGAAAGTCTAGCCGCCCGAGCACCTGGTTCGTGATGTTTTGCGGGAGTGCTTGTAGGACATCAGCAAAATCGTCGGTATCTAGTTCGTCGCTGGCAGCAACCAGTTGAGCGGTGTCCATCTCTTCGAGGAAGTCTGCAAGAACGTCTTCGTTCAAGTGCTGCAAGGTAAGGTTCTGAGACTCTTCGTCGATTAAATCCCACATTATGAAGCGTACTTTGGGAGGGAAGGACTCGAGAACGTTTGCCACTTCGGGTGGACGTAGCGAGGCAAGAAGAATTCGTGTTTCGTCTGCGGAACGATGCCTGAACGTCTCGATGACCTGTTCCAAAGTATCAATAGCCTCAGGCGCGGACACGTCTAGTCGTCCTCCATTTCGTGGAATCCAGCGTTCACGATTTGGCAGATCGCGTCATAAGCCAGGTCCTCGTCTTTACCCTCCACTTTGAGGATGAGCTCTGTCCCGACGGGTGCACCCAGCATGAGTAGGGACAGAATGCTTTTACCGTCGACTGTCTTGCTGCCGGAAGTTAGTTTTATATCACTTGCGAATGGTTTGCAGGCATCGACTAACTTGGAAGCGGCGCGCGCGTGCATGCCAAGTGGGTTGATGAGCGTGAGCGATGTTGTTCGCATTGAAATTTTTCTTCTTGTGAGGTTGCGATCCTAACACGAGGTCAGTGACGTCAGGGACTTGGGCGAATTTGTGGCGACTGACTAAGAAAGTTCACGGTGCCTTACGAGC
>JAQWQN010000045.1 GCA_029244465.1 Pseudomonadales bacterium | reverse complement strand
GTGGCGTCTCAAGATTCTCTAAACGGTCGCTCATTGCAACCATAACTTTCTTGTGCGTAGGTACGTTAACAGCAACGGTAGGAGCTCTGTTGTGAGAGGGCTAAGCAACGTTTCCGCTCTTGTAGGCGGCATAATCTTCGGCGCCGGCCTCGTCGTTTCAGGGATGACCGACCCCGACAAAGTGCTTGCCTTTCTGACGCTTGGGGATGGTTGGGATCCAGCCTTGATCTTTGTGATGGGCAGCGCGGTGGTTGTTGCGACGATCGGTTTCTGGCTTGTCGGTAAGAGGGCGACACCTCTGTTTGATACAGAATTTCACGCGCCCGCATCAAGCACGCTCGATGGCCCGCTATTAGGCGGTGCCGTGCTATTCGGGGTTGGCTGGGGTGTGAGTGGTTTTTGTCCCGGTCCAGCGCTTGTTGGTGTCATGACGTTAGACCAACGAGCGTTGCTGTTTATTGTTGCGTACGGTGTAGGCGTCGCTCTGTTTGAGAGACTTGTTAGTCCGCGTCTCCAACTAGTCACGATGCAGGAATCATCGATAGTGGACGGGTAATTTCTGCTCCCATCAACGTGGGGACAGTATGCCGCCATACGTTAGCGCTTATGAAGTGCGCGGGCCTTTTCCCTGCTGAAGCGTGGTCGACGATTCAGCTAAGGAGCTGAAAAACAGACACTTCGATGGGCGTGCCTGTTTGGTTTGCGTGGGATCGTCGGTGTGCGTAAATGTTTGCCGTAAAAGAGACTTCAAATGTGCAATGGATTCAGCACGATCCTCGCGTGTCAGTCCTAGTTATGAACGGTTTTGGGTGAGGGAGCAGCCTGTGTTGCTGTTGACGGGATCGCGAGAACCGATGAGGAGGGCGCTGCTGAGTTGGTCCGTCGTCTTGGACCTAAAAAGTTGGGATCGCACCAAGCGTCAGCGCAAGATGTCCCGGGATCGATGGATCCCGGGCGGTGACTATAGGGTCAGGATTGCAATCAAACCTGACCAGAGGCGGACGGGTACTTGAGCCCCCAAGTTTACGGTTCGTTTGTGGTGGCTTGAAAGTTTAACCCGGATTCGCGCTCCTGTAAGCGAGCGCCGCGAAGTATGCCGCCCATAGCGTAGTTACCTTCGTGACAGGCGTATTCAAAAATCTTCTCCTTCGACGATTGCATAGACACGCGCATAGTAAACGGACGCTTGAAGCTTGTGGGTGCATTGACGGTTGCTTCGTAGCTTAACTGTCCTGGTGCAGTCATCGTAAACCGTTCAATCAGGTGTAAATCCCGTCCGGAACCTAAGACGCCATTGTCGTGTGGACGCATGAATTGCACAGGCAGATGGAACGCTGGTGTTTTGTCTGTGAAGTTTTTGCTCTCGACGACAAGGGTATTGCCGTCCCAAGAAGCGCGGGAACTGCCGTACCATTGATAAATGTTGTCAGGAAGGTGGCCTCTACCGTCGGTGGGAATAATGCGCGCGTCATGGATCATTTCGGTCGTTAGAACGACATGCGTAGGTGTTTGCACGATGCGGAGGTTATTGTTGTAGGCGCTAGGGGTGATTGGTGGCCCAGCGTTGAATCCAATAAGGCAACGTTCTGACAATCCCAATTCTTCAGGATTTTGATGTAGATAATTCGGTCCGACGCTATAAGACAATACGTCTCGGACCGGTGCTTCACGCTGCTTGTTTTGTGCTATGCGTGCAGCGTCTGCCGACGCGACAACCTCTGGGAGCCGTCCATTTGATGGGTCGACGATCAAAGAGGTTCGCATTTCCTTGTCTAAGCTCTCACCAGGATCAAGCCAGAATGAGTTGTAGCCTTCGACATCTTGGGTTGCGATACCTGTTGGTTCGTCCTTCCGGTCTGGGGGCAGTATCTTATTTAGCAGCGCTTTCGCTTCGTTTGCGCTCAGTATTGCTTTGTCGCCGAATTCCAAAGGGCGCTCTAACGGTGTCAGCGTACGGAAATCCCACACCCCTTGTAGATCAGGGGTACCCCAAGGCGTCAGTGCCGGTGCGAAGGTCGTGTCGTCTGCCATAACGGGAGTTGAGGCAAAGTAACTGCTAACCAGAGCAACAAGGATAGATGCTAGATTTAGGGGTGATTGCATGTGACTCCTCTCGTAGGATAGAAATAACTGCCTCAGATACTAACAATTTTTGTTACGCGTGTGCGCTGACAAAATTGGTTTGATGACGGTTCATCTCTGCAGTAGCAGGGTCAATCCAGAGGAGATAGCCGGCATCGTCCATTGTGTAGAGCTCTGAGTTTTCGATGCGCGCGTGCGCGCGCGTTGCCACAAAACAGGGAACGTCGTGGTCTGCTGTACCATGCACGATGAGAGTGGGGCACTGCACCGATTCCAATGGCAGGGGCTTATTTTCGACCGATCGAATGACTTCAATATCGTTTTCGAAGCCCGGCTTACGATCTTCCCAGGGCAATGAACTTTGTGTCAGTTTTGTGAGGAATTCTGCCGCGGCAGGGTCTCGGAGGACGCTGTCGGTGACCTTATTCAGTTGTGTCGGTGAGTAAGTACTCTCACCAGCAATCAGTTGTTTAATGGTCAAGCGAGGAAATTTTTCCAGCGACCACTCCCCCAAGCGCATTCCGATCGGGGTCATAAGTACCTTGTTCCACGCAGGAATGTTTATCGGATAGGCTGTTGATACGGCGCAGATAAGGAGTAGGGACGAGACTCGGTCTGGGTGACGGGCCGCGAAATGGATAGCGCAAGGCCCACCGCCGGAAATTCCTTGCACCACGACTTTTTTGATGTTCAGCGTATTCAACAAGGCAGCGAAGGCGTCTGCTTGCTCGGCTGGTGTGCGACCCACATCAATCGACGTGCTTAGGTAGCCCGGACGCGAAACTGAAATACTGCCCATCCCGGCGGCTAAGAATGAGTCTCCAAGTGAGAGACTCTGATCGTATCCGCCGGGTGTACCGTGTAAGTGCAGCACATAAGGCGCCGTACTGCGAAGGGTAAATTCGATCGCGCCGCATGTCGTTTGAGTAACGTCCGACTCCGCCTCAAGCAGTGGCAGCCGCGCCGCTCGCCAACTTGAAATGCGCATAGCGATAATTGCACCCTAACATTTCACTAAAGGACATACATCAGATGTCGATGCCGCGTTGGCGTTTTTAGCCTTGTTCTCTGCGCAGCGGCGACCACCTTCTTGCACGAATTCTTGTAGACGCTGGGGTTTCGATTCATGATGAAAAAATAGAGTTAAATTCGGGTAGGGAACATGGATACATCGATTTCTGTCGAAGAATTGGCGGATGTTATGAGAGGTCTCGGAATGTCATCTGATGAAGCGTCCGCCTACAAGGGTGTGGTTGATGGCATGCTCTCAGGAGCGGCCGCGAGTGACGCGTTCGATTGGCCCGTATCAGAGTCTGTAGAGCGAAACTGGGTGCGCCCGGATGACGCGGATAACCCGCACGGGGCCTGGTACGTTCAGACCGATATCCGGGAAGCGCAGTCGGGTAAACTCGCGGGTATGCGTGTGGCTGTGAAAGACAATTTGCTCTTGGCGGGTGTTCCACTGATGAATGGCACTCACATCCTAGAAGGCTATGAGCCGCAAGAAGACGCTGAGATCGTGACGCGTATGCTTGCTGAGGGGGCGACGATCGTCGGCAAAACAGTGTGTGAGGCGTACTGTTTTTCCGGTGGTAGCCATACCAGCGCGACCGGCCCGGTTTTGAATCCTCACAATCCCAAGCGCTCCGCTGGCGGCAGTTCGTCGGGCTCTGGTGTTGTTGTTGCCACCGGCGAAGTTGACGCCGCTATTGGCTGTGATCAGGGTGGCTCGATCAGAATGCCAGCTTCCTTCTGTGGCATCGTTGGTATGAAGCCCACTTGGGGTTTGATCCCGTATACCGGCATATTGGGTATGAACCCCAACATTGATCACACTGGACCGATGACGGCGACGGTCGCTGAGAATGCGCGCTTGCTCGAGGTCCTTGCTGGTCGTGACGGCGAGGATTCTCGCCAGATAGCAACGCCGGAAGCCGCCGTTACTTATCGTGATGAATTAGGCGCTAGTGATCTCGCCGGATTGAAAATTGGGCTTGTCCACGAGGGCTTTGGCTTGCCATCTTCGGAGCCGATGGTTGATGCGGCGGTGCGGGCTGCGGCTGATAGCTTGACCAGCCTCGGAGCGGAGGTGATCGAGATATCTGTGCCGATGCATGCGCAGGCAGGTACGTTGGGCTTTGGTGGTACACAAGCCATCACAACATCTATGTTCAGTCTGGATGGCATGTTGCTGGAAAGACCCGATCTCGTGCCTGAAGCGTTCGTTGCAAAGCAGCGTGGATGGCGGACACGGGCTGACGAGCTACCGGCTAACGTTAAAACGGCGTTGATCAGCTCAGAAGTGATAACGCGTCGTGAAGGCTACCGTTTCCTCGCCCGAGCCGCGCGGGGCGTGCGTCTGCTGCGTCAAGCCTATGATGCGGCCCTGAAGACAGTTGATCTTTTAGTGATGCCGACGACACCAATGACTGCGTCTGTGCTACCTGGTCCGGATGCATCTCCTGCAGAGGTGACCGCGCTTGCCTTTGCACCGCTAGCCAATACCAGTGCCTTTAATCAGAGCCATCACCCGGCGATGAGCGTTCCCTGCGGGCTCGCAGACGGACTCCCGATAGGCATGATGTTCGTCGGACGGTTCTTTGCAGAAGGGACAATCTATCGCGCCGCGCATCTTTTAGAGCAGCATCAAGATTGGCGCGAGCACAATCGCTAGCGCTAATCATGCTTCGCTCTGTTGCCGGCGTATTTCGCTGAATGCGACCGAGAGCGTTGCGATGGTGAGTATCGTCGTGACCAACTCCATTAGGGCCGCGAGTGGTCTTGCGTAAGGTATCTGTGCAACCAAGATAGTGAGGATCGCGAGCAGGAACGGAAAGAGCCAAATACACAAAATCAGTGACGAAATGTGCCCTTGTGCCATGCGCCAGGCATCACCAAGTGTGAAAGGTTCTCCGAGCGCGATCGCTGGAAAAATTAACGACAATGAACAGCCACCTACGATTGCCACGACCATGACGATAATCGGTCCGACGGGTTGTGTACCCATGGCGATTGCGATTAAGACCGCGAGCAACATGACCAGGGCGAGCACATATCCTGCAAAGCGTGTTTCTCGGCGAGACCAAGAACGTAGCCCCCATTGCGGAACCGAGTCTGGCCCGAGCATCACAATGCGATGGGTCGTGATTGCGAACACGGTGTGGAGCACGAGAGAGGAAACTGCTAATAAGATTGCAATACCAAATGTGATTTCGTCGGTCGGAAGAAAGTGCAGGGCAAGGTAGATAATGCCGGGACCCAGGAGTGCCTTGCCAAGCGTAGGCAATTCGGCAAGAACTGAGGCGAGCGCGCCGACTATGACGCGCTTAGGGTTGATCGGTCTGGCCTCCAATGTGCTAGCCCAAAAGAGCTTTGAGGTCTGAATCAGGGTCACCGAGGGTGGCGGCATCGACCGCTTGTCCAACGAGTTGCTTGCAAATCATGAACTCTTTAGGACTATTGACAGCGTCCGCCGCGACGACCTTGCCATTGTTCAAGTAAAAGACAGCAAATTGGTGATTATCCATGTCGCCTCGCACAATTTGTTGGTCGCCATCAGCCGAAAAGCCGACCATTTGTAGCTTTAGTTCGTACTGATCGGACCAAAACCATGGGATGGAGGCGTAGTTTTTATCGCCGCCGAGCATGTTTGTGGCGCAGACGCGCGCTTGTTCCATCGCATTGGGCACTGATTCCAGCCGAAGGCGTCGGTTGAGGAGTGGGTTCGGATGATTGGTGCAATCTCCGGCCGCGAAAATATGCTCGTCTGAAGTGCGGCAGTGGTCGTCGACAACGATCCCGTTGTCGACTTCAAGGCCTGCGTCTTGCGCGAGTTCGACATTGGGCATAATACCGATGCCGACGATGACGAGATCTGCGTCGAACGCGCCCGCATCGCCGCACAAAACCTGTGCCACGCGCCCATTGCCTGCGAAGCCACTAACGCCCGTTGTGGTGTGGAGATGGACGCCGCGACCCGTGTGCAGTTTGTGATAGTAATTGGACATTTCGGGCGTTGTGACACGCTGCAAAATCCGCTCTTCCATCTCGAGGACATGGACCTCAAGGCCTGCTTGCACACCGACGGAGGCAACTTCGAGACCAATGTAGCCACCGCCGACGATCACGAGGCTCTTGGCTTGTCCCATCTCTGCACGGATTGCGTCGACATCGGCGATTGTGCGCAAGTAGTGGATACCACCTAGATCTGAGCCTTCAATGTTGAGAATTCTAGGTCGGCTGCCAGTTGCCACGATTAGCTTGTCATATTCGAGGCTGTCGCCATTATCGAGGCCTATGCGGCGCGCTTCGCGATCGATTGTAGTGGCGCGTGTATTTAAAAGTAGAGTGATGTCTTTGTCGGTATAGAACTTCTCCGGACGCAGGTAGACTCGCTCGATTCCTTGTTCGCCGGCTAGGTATTGCTTAGATAGCGGTGGCCGTTGGTAGGGAATATGGGATTCGTCACCAATAATTGTGATGGGTCCTTCATACTTCTCTTGCCGCAGACTTGCCGCTGCCTGTCCAGCTGCGTGCCCCGCGCCAATGATGACCATTCCTGCCATGAAAGTGTTTCCCTGTGTCTAAAATCGTGGATGGCTAAATGGCTTAGTTTACCTGTCGTGCTAAGCTAACGCCCGTGCCAAATCACGTAAAGCTTTTGGGGAGGAAGCCGTGCCAGACTTTTTGACGATTCATGAAATTATCCGCCAGGCTAAACGAAACCTGGACCAAGGTAGTTGGGACTATCTGGTTGGTGGGGCTGATAGCGAGAGCGCGCTGAGGCGTAATCGTGCCGGTGTCGATTCTTGGGTCTTTAAACCCCGCATATTGAACGACGTCAGTGAGGTAGACACGGCAAGCGAGTTCTTAGGCGTTCCGATGCGAATACCCGTCATCATGCCACCAATAGGTTCAATACAGGTTTTTGAAGAAGGTGGTGCTGCGAGTGTCGCGAAAGCCGTGCAGGAATTCGGCATTATGCAGATATTGAGTTCGGTATGTTCGCCTGCGTTCGATGAGTTACCTAACATTGTGGACGGTCCACGGATCTACCAACTCTATCTGGTCGGCGACGAAGCGTGGATGGACGACATTATTGAGCGAACCATCGCGGCTGGATACAAAGCATTTTGTCTCACCGCAGATACACAAACTTACTCTAGGCGAGAGCGGGACATTTTGAAACGGTATGTGCCTTTATCGGGTCGCATCGCGAGCGGCAATGACGGTGGTGGTGGATTTCAAGGCGGTCAATCTAAAATGTCTTGGGAGACCGTGGCGCACATTAAAGAGAAGTTTGACATCCCACTGATTATTAAGGGCGTGGGCGTCGCGGAAGATGCTGCTCGCTGTGTCGAAGCTGGGGTCGATGTAGTCTACGTCAGCAATCATGGCGGACGACAACTCGACCACACCCGTGCTTGTATCGATGCGTTACCTGAAGTGGCAGAAGCCGTAGATGGTCGCGTTCCAGTCGTGGTCGATGGTGGCTTTATGCGCGGTGCCGATGTTGTAAAAGGACTTTGTCTAGGCGCTGATTTTATTGGGATGGGTCGGTTTGAAGGCCTGGCGATGGCGGCGGGTGGAACTGAGGCGTTGTTGACTGCACTCAAGATTTTGGAACACGAAATAAAAACCACCATGGCCTTGGCCGGGATCAATAGCTTAGATCAGCTGACACCAAGTTTGGTCACGAGGGAGCAGCCACTTGCGCCACCACATGTGTTGGGGGCATTCCCCTTTTTAGCGGAGGGCTATTAGGAGTAGCCCCTCTGAAGCGTATAGCCGAGCGCGCTAGTTGGTGTCGCGGGGGACCGGCATAGGAAAGGGCGTGACTTTGTCGCCCTTGCTGTCGGTGATCTTGGCGACACCTTCCTTCTCTACCTCATCGATGCGAACGATTGAATGCATCGGGATGAAGGACCGCTGTACGCCGTCAAATTCATTGCGCAAGCGATCCTCGGCAGGATCTATCAGCACTTGTGAGCGGTTACCAAAAGTGTAGTCTTCGATTTCGACGAAGCCATATAGTTCACTTTGATAAATATTTCGTGCATAGACCTCATAAACCTGTCCTTGGTTATGGAACAGGACTCGGTAGACATGCCTTGATTGTTCTTTATCGCTCATAGGTTTCGAAATCGTTTTTACTGTGATTCACACAAGAAGGTGGGGTCAGTTTGCCAGTTTTCAAGACTAGAAAGTAGGGTTTGGATTGCGAAAGACCAGTTTGATGTCCTGGTCCGAGATCGATGGCATGGCGAATAGTCGTTGCTCTGGCATTTTTTTTCACGCCACAGTCCATTTGTTATTTGGTGACCGCAGTGGCGTACAAGTGATCTCTCGGGCAGCAGTTGAAAGAGATTTTGCTAGATCGAACGCACTTCTGCAGTTTGCCGTTTGTCGTCGCGCGCAAAGGTGAGACTATTAGCTACCCTGGTCTGCAGCGCGATGGATTGATCGATCGCCTATAAGTAGATCAGGCTTGGCAGCGGTTTGGCTGGCCGGCGTGTTTGCTTTTCGTCGAACACGCGCAAACAGTGAACCAAGCTGACGGCGTGGCCGTCGTTAATTTTTAATTGCGGCGATCTCTTTCCGGAGGGCTGTTTTAGGAGCGAAAATGAAGGCGGTTTATAGCGACGAATTTCGGTCAGTCGACTGGCACCGCATTACCGATGCACCTGGTGTGGTTGACTACCATCTCGATTATGAATACAGCGTTCTGGGCTACGACACGGAAGCAGGGCAGCTAGATATGCTGATGCGTTTTCGACCAGACGGTGGCTATTGCGAACGGCATAGCCATATTGCTGCGACAACAACACTGATTCTCGCCGGCG
Organism: Pseudomonadales bacterium; assembly: GCA_029244465.1. Lineage (GTDB taxonomy): Bacteria > Pseudomonadota > Gammaproteobacteria > Pseudomonadales > Azotimanducaceae > UBA4421. The sequence goes on along the minus strand of JAQWQN010000045.1, from coordinate 4,022 downwards.
AGCAGCGTCTGGAAGAAATCCAACCTTCTGGGGCGTCGCGAACTATAATTCGTCCAACGGGCGCGTATGCGATATCGGCACCTGACGCGCTGCCGCATATGGAAACGGGTGGCCCGGATGGATGCACGCTGCTGCTCTCACTGAAAGCCGTGCAGGGTTTATTATTCGCGGTTTACGATCAAGCGTTTGCACGTAAGGCAAATGTCACGATTGAAGATTTTATACAGCGCTGGGAGTCGCGCTGAGCTTTGCCTATAATGCGCGCCCTTTTGATTTGAAGCGCCACGCCAGATACGGGTTATGAAGAAACTATTTGTCAAAACGCATGGTTGCCAGATGAACGAGTACGACTCGGCGCGTATGGCAGATGTCTTGGCGGAAGACGGAGATTATGTCCTCGTCGACGATGCCACGGAAGCAGACGTCATTCTTCTGAATACCTGCTCGATTCGGGAAAAAGCGCAGGAAAAAGTCTTTCACCAACTGGGCCGCTGGCGTTCGTTGAAAGACGCAAACCCGGATTTGGTTATTGGTGTCGGGGGCTGTGTGGCGAGCCAAGAGGGTGACGCGATACGTAAACGTGCACCTCACGTGGATATGATTTTCGGTCCCCAGACCATTCACCGCTTGGGCGATATGGTGGGTAAGGCGCAGCAGCAAAGATTACCGATAGTCGATGTTACGTTCCCTGAGGTCGAAAAGTTCGACCGAATGCCAGAGCCGAAGCTGGATGGGCCTTCTGCTTTTCTCTCGATCATGGAGGGGTGTAGCAAATACTGTTCGTTCTGTGTAGTGCCTTATACCCGAGGCGAGGAAGTCAGCCGCTCGGTACAATCTGTTATGGCAGAGACGATTGCGTTGGCGCGACAGGGTGCGCGCGAAATTCATCTATTGGGTCAGAACGTGAATTCCTATCGCGGTGCTATTGAGGATGATTTCGCTGATCTCGCGGAACTGGTGCACTATGTCGCGGAAGTAACCGGGGTCGAGCGCGTACGATACACGACGTCGCATCCACTGGACTTCGGGGACAACTTGATCGAAGCGTATCGGTCCGTACCAGAGTTAGTGAATCATCTACATCTGCCCGTGCAATCTGGTTCTAACCGCATTCTTAGTGCAATGAAGCGTGGCCACGGTAAAGAAGAATATGTCGAGAAGATAGCGCGTCTTCGTGAAGTTCGACCCAACATTAGTCTCTCGTCTGACTTCATCATCGGTTTTCCTGGTGAAACTGACGCGGACTTCCAAGACACGATGGATTTGATCGACGAGGTCGGGTACGACGTGTCCTTCAGCTTCATATATAGCGCAAGGCCGGGTACACCGGCCGCTGCTTTGCAGGACGCCACGCCCGAGTCTGTCAAAAAAGAACGACTGCAGATACTTCAGGCAAGAATTCGTGAGCAGGCTGAGGCGATTTCCGAAGCTATGGTCGAAACAACTCAGCGAGTATTGGTCACGGACGTCGCGAAAAAGGGTGGTGGCGAAGTCGCTGCGCGTACAGAGAACAATCGAGTGGTAAATTTTGCTGGTGACGAGCAGCTCATTGGCGAGTTTGTCGATGTGCAGATTACTGCGGCCCTGCCAAACTCGTTAAAGGGGCTTATGGTAAGCTGACGGCGCGAAAGCCTCCTTGTAGCCATAGGCTGAGACAGAAGCAGAGACATAATTTTGGTGCAGTTTGGAAAATAACCCCGCTTCGGAAGACGCCCGCGTGGTCGCTCTTACCCGCAAGACGACGCTCGAACCCAATGATCCTGCGCGCCTTGCCGCGCTTTGCGGTCCCCTGGACCAAAATATCAAACATCTCGAGCAGCGATTGTCTGTGCACATTCGTAATCGAGGCAATGAGTTTCAAATTTCTGGTCCGGAACAGCGAGTACAGGCAGCGAATGCGCTGCTGCATCAACTTTACCGAGAAACCTATGATCGAGAGACGATTGAGCCAGATTTTGTGCACCTGTATTTGCAGGAGTCTGGTGTAGAAGCCTTGGTCGATTCGGGCACGAACACGGGCAAAGATCAAGCCGGAGAGCGTGCTGGTGAGAACCGCGCTGATATGGTGATCCGCACATATAAAAAGCCGGTCAAACCTCGCGGCGGAAACCAACAGTCTTACTGCCGCGCAGTCCGAAATTTCGATGTCAGTTTTGGTATTGGTCCAGCCGGTACGGGCAAAACTTATCTTGCTGTGGCCTGTGCTGTGGAGGCGCTAGAAACGCAAAAAGTTGCACGGATTCTATTGGTGAGACCAGCTGTCGAAGCTGGGGAAAAACTTGGCTTTTTGCCTGGCGATCTGGCGCAGAAAATTGATCCGTACTTGCGACCACTGTATGACGCGTTGTACGAGATGATGGGTGTCGAGCGGGTCAATAAGTTCATTGAGCGCAACATCATAGAGGTAGCACCCCTTGCTTATATGAGAGGTAGGACGTTGAACAATGCATTCATTATTCTTGATGAAAGTCAGAATACGACAATCGCGCAGATGAAGATGTTCTTAACGCGAATCGGCTTTGGGTCAACTGCCGTTATCACAGGGGACATCACGCAGATCGATCTACCAAGAGGAGAAAGTTCAGGATTGATCAACGTACGCAATGTCTTGCGCCAGGTCGAGGGGATTCACTTCACACACTTTGGCGCCAAAGACGTCGTGCGCCACCCTCTCGTACAAAAGATCGTAGAAGCCTATGAGGCTGTTGATGCGCCGGGGCGTGATAGTGACCGAGATGCGAGTTGAAGTACAACATGCTGCCGAATTTGCCACGGCCGTATTAGACCAAACTGACTGTGAACAATGGCTCACTGCCTTGTGGCGTGAAGTGGATGTTGAGCAAGATCGTTCTGTTTGTGTCCGGATTTGTGGCGATCTTGAGTCACAGACATTGAATGCCACTTATCGACGCATTAATAAACCGACGAACGTTCTGAGCTTCCCGTCTGAGGCAGACGTCGGAGAGCCTGTGTTAGGCGATATTGCGATCTGTTGGCCGGTCGTCGAGAGAGAGGCGCAAGAGCAAAATAAGGCGCTCGAGCAACATGCGGCACATCTTGTCATTCACGGGGTCTTACACCTTATGGGTTACGATCATGTGGACGAGGGCGATGCGCAGGAAATGGAAGCGGTGGAGGTTGTCGTGCTCGCTAACTTAGGTATTGCTGACCCTTATCTTTGATGCTTGCAAAACACTATTTGTCCCCGTATACATGCACCTTAAGGCCACTGCTCAAATAATGAATGAGTACACATTCGGAGCGGCATGAAATGACCGCCGCTCAAACTGAAGCTAACTTAGACTCGCTAAAAAATCCTGGCCAGGATCGGCGCCGAGATCTGGGCGACTCAAACACTACGCGTGAAGACCGGCACGAACCGCGTCGCAGTGTGCGTGAATGGATCTCAGATCTATTTTCAGATGAGCCAGAGAATCTTGATGAGCTGATGACACTACTTCGCGACGCCGCCAAGCGTCAGCTTTTCGATGAAGAAGCGCTGAACGTGTTTCTCGGCGCGCTGCATGTCGGAGATATGCATGCTCGCGACATTATGATTCCGCGTAGCTCGCTTGTTGTCGTGCAGGAAGACCAAGAGCCTGCGGCACTGCTGCCGATTGTGATCGAGGCGCGGCACTCAAGATTCCCTGTGGTCGGTGACGATGTCGATGACATTAAAGGTATTTTGCACGCGAAAGATCTATTGCCGCTTGTGTTGGCAAAAGATCACGGCAAGTTTTCAATGAAAGACTGTATTCGTCCAGCCTCGGTAATCCCAGAGAGCAAACGTCTCAACGTTCTTTTGCAAGAATTTCGTTCAACCAGAAACCACATGGCAATTGTCGTCGACGAATACGGGCAGGTTTCCGGTGCGGTTACCATCGAGGACGTGCTGGAACAGATCGTCGGAGAAATAGAGGATGAGTATGATGTCGACGACGATAGTCTGGTTAAACAACTCGAACCGAATAGTTTCCATGTCAAAGCCAATGTGAAGGTGGAGGACTTTAACGAGTACTTTG
>JAQWQN010000042.1 GCA_029244465.1 Pseudomonadales bacterium | reverse complement strand
GGGGCAAAGACTTGGCACGCAGGATAGAGGCCAAGCTCTGAGGTTGAGCGCCAGGGTATAGATAAACACTGGATTCATCGTAGTCTGAGACGCAGCTTTGGTGTGGAAGCTCGCTGAGTTGGCGGGCCCAATCGCCGTCCGGCCTCAGCGACGACCAAGCACACGTGTCTAGGTTTTTCGCAAAACGGTTAGAACCGAGGCATGCGGGTTTCGCTGGCAGCCACCTTGAGACCGAAGATGATCACTGCGTTTTCGATATAGTGGTTGTCGAGTGCCGTCAGGTTGGCGTCGTCGGAATCTCGGGTATGGCTTGCTTTGTCCATGAGTGTTGATCCGAAAACGATCCGAACATTGACGCCGACTTGTTTTCTTGCGGGAAAACGCTACTGTGCAGCGCATGTCCGACTTCGATCGCATTCGACCCTATCACGACCACGAAGTCGCCGAAGTGGTTCAGCGCATCGTCAATCACCCGCAGCTACCCGCCGCTGCCGCGAAAATCATAATGCCTAAGGCCCTCAAAACGACCGGCATTGGTGCTTGGCTTGCACGATGGTTGGTGCGGAAAAAAACTAAAAAGCTCACGAGCGTGGCAGACTGCCAACGTCTAATTGCGGAGTACTTCGACGCCCTGATTGCATCGACAACCAGCGGCCTTACTGTTTCTGGTCTGAAAAACCTGCACCCCGGGCAACCCTATCTATTTATCTCCAACCACCGCGACATTGTGATGGATTCAAGCTTGATGAATTACCTGCTACATACGGCTGGCTTGCCAACCTGTCGCATGGCCGTGGGCGATAACCTGCTAAAACATGAATTAGCGGCGGATCTTATGCGATTGAACAAGAGCTTTGTGATCGAAAGAGATGTGGCAGGTACTAAAGCGGCCTACAAAGTGCTACATCGTACAAGCCGGTACATTCGACAATCGATTGAGGAAGGTGTCTCTGTTTGGATCGCGCAAAGAGAAGGTCGGGCGAAAGATGGTTGGGACCGCACGGATCCGGCGGTCCTAAAGATGCTTGGTCTCGCACACAAAGAAGTTGGGGGTAGCGATGGCGTGGAGAATATGGTGGCTCGCTATACCGTGATCCCGGTGTCAGTTGGCTACGAACTTGATCCGTGTGCTGGCGCGAAGGCGCATGAGCTCTACCTTACAGATCGGGATGGCAGCTACGTGAAGGCTGTGGAGGAAGATGTAAAGAGCATCATCACGGGGCTGGTCGGTCAGAAAGGACGGGTGCACATTCATTTTGGTGAGCCAATCCCAGCATCTTGCGACTCGCCACCTGCGATTGCTGACGCGATTGATCGATCCGTACTGAGTAATATGCGGGTCTACCCGACACAAGTTAAGGCCGTGCAGATGTTGGGCGACACAGAATCAGAAGCTGCCGAGGTTTGTGCACTGCCAGAAGTCATGAGCATTTTTGACGCGGCGTCGAGATCCTGTCCGGACCAAGAGCGCCCCTTCTTTTTGTGTCAATACGCGAACCTCATCAAAAATCGGCGCGAGTTTCTTGCAGGCGAGTTTTCGCGTTTGCAAAGCTGAAACACTGAATCGAGCGTTTAAAATGCTGCCTAGTCGTCCGATATCCCCCAATTCCGTAATTGTCTGTTATTCCAGCGCCTTGTCAGCACAGATTTGAAAATGGCTACAGACAAAAAAGATTAGTTAATTGCCATCAAGCTAAAACTCGATCGGGTTTGCACAATTGTTAATTTCTAACATGATCGATTTCCGCGCACTTTAGTTGTACCCCATAGCCTTGGGGTATTGGGTAAGGGCTTGATTTTCGTATTCACTGGATAACTGCGATCAACCAGCTCTTGGGTTTTTGGCATACGACGCTGGCGTAGCTTACAGATAGGTTAGCGGTGGCTCGTCAAGTATTGCCATCTGTTCGCGCAGGCTTAGTAAGTGTTCAGACCAGTAGCGAGAGGTTTCGAAGAATGGGAATGCTCGGGGAAATGCGGGGTCGTCCCATCGCCGCCCAATCCAGGCCGCGTGATGCATTATTCGTAGTGTACGAAGGGGCTCTATGAGTGCGAGAGTACGCGTATCGAATTCATAAAACTCCTTGTAAGCATCCAGGATAACGCTCAGTTGGTAGGTTTGATCTGCGCGTTCGCCTGATAGCAACATCCATAGGTCTTGAATTGGCGGCGCCATCACGCAGTCGTCAAAATCGACGAAGTGGGGCGTATCGTCTCGCCAGAGAACATTGCCCATGTGGCAATCGCCATGGATACGTTGATTGGGGACATCAGCAAAGATTGGGGTTATGCGTTCAAGCAGGTGTTCGGTGGTGGAAGTGTAGGCATCGATCACATCGCTTGGAATGTAGCCGCTACCGATCAAGTACTCGCGACTTTGCGTTCCCAGGATATCGACGTTCAGACTACGGCGGTGCTCAAATGGTTCGATATTGCCGAACGCATGCATTCTCGCAATTGTGCGTGCCAGCACCTCGAGATCGTCCTCGTTTTCTAGGTTTGGGGGATGACCACCTTGTCGTGGAAAAAGTGCGAAGCGAAAGCCATCGAACTCGAATAGCGTATCGCCGTCGATTTCTATTGGCGTAACGACCGATATTTCCGCTTCCGCGAGCTGCAAGCTAAATTTATGTTCTTCCAGGATTGCTGCATCCGTCCAGCGTTCTGGGCGATAGAATTTACCGACTAAGAAGCCACCTTCATCCATCTCGATTTGATAGACACGATTCTCATAGCTATTTAGAGCAAGCAGCCCCCCGCTTGGCATCAAATCTACGGACTCAACAGCGTCGAGGATCTTGTCGGGGCTTAAAGTATCGTAAGGTGTTTGCATGCCTCACTGTACACTGGTCTGCATTCAAAAGTCTGATGAGGCTCGACATGGCGCCCAGAGGTCGACGCGTTTCGCGCCAGCGCGCATGAGCGTGTTAGACATGTTCCTCATCGTGGTGCCGGTTGTGATGACATCGTCGACGAGTGCAATGTGACTCGGTAAGTCTGTATCGGTTACGGTGAAGACATTTGTCGGTTGTGCCTCCCGGACGGACCGAGAATTGCCGTGTTGTACGCGACCGTGTTTTCTGTGCAAGGCGTATCGAACTTCGATACCGAGAGTCGATGCGAGCTCATGTGTCAATCGATCGCACTGGTTGTAACCTCGACGAAAATGGCGCCGCCAGGAAATCGGCGTCGGTATCATGACTTCAGGCAGTCGAGTCGCCGTGCTGAGGATGCGCTCGCTCAGAGCACAACTCAGGGTGCGAGCAGCGCGAACGCTGTTGCTGAATTTCAGGGCGTGAACTAAGTTGACGGCGTCGTCTCGATAGACCAAGGGGGCGATGGTTAGACCAACGGTTAGCGGTTTAGTCTGGCAGGCCCCGCAGATGAGCTCACTGGTCAGGTTAGATGGTAATGGACGACCACAATGACGGCATTGCGTGTCAAAGCGTGGTAGTGCTGACCAGCAATGTCTACAACACAAATGCGGGGTTGCTTCATTAACGACCATTCGACACAAAACACAGGTGTCGGGTAGGAACAGGTTGATGGTTTTGCGAATAATTTTGGGCAACGGCATGATGCTAGTATTAGCACGGCGGGTGCGGTTTATTTGTACGAATTGAGTGGCAAATATAGTGCGCCCGGGCGATCACGGTGCAGATCAAAGCCAGGATTAATCCAATTGAAGCCCATGGGTTCGGTGTTATGGCGGGACATCCGATACATGCTGGGGCGAGATAGTCTGTGACAAAGGATCTAGGGCCGCGATTGTGCGGCCCTGGAGGTTGCTGGATTCAATTTTGAGCGTTCGACGGACGGGAACCACCTCGACAACGCAGCTCCTGTCGCTCAAGTGATTATCGATTTAACGCGCGATCAACGATAGGTCCAGGCGTCTGCAAAATCTTATGCAAACTGCGTATGAGGCGATAGGAGATGGTTAAGAGTCTGGAAGAGGCTGTTTCAAGCGGTGCCTAGTCTTCTGCCATGAAGGTATCGAATTGAGCGCGGTATGCTGGATCCCAGCGAGACAACGCCGAGCGACCTTCAATTAAGTCATCGGCATGCCATTGGATGCGTTTGTGATCGATTGCTTCGCTAACATCGTTGTCCGGGCACAGGATGTAGAACGCGTTTTGGCTGAGTTTCTCAAGCATGAATGCAACGACTTGTTCGGGGCTCCATGCTGCGTGTGGTTGTTCTGGAAGAAAACGATTTATAAGTCCGGTGTAGGTGAATCCGGGCACTAACAAGTGTGCGGTGACGGGGCAGTTCTCGATATTACGAAGTTCATGTGTAAGCGATTCTGTTAGGGATCGGATCCCAGCCTTTGTCACATTGTAAGCTGGGTTGCCCGGTGGGTTTGTGATGCCTTGTTTGGATCCAGTATTGATGATCATGGCGGGTTGGCCTTGGTCTATCAAAACACTTGTGAATGCTTGAACCCCATTAATGACCCCCCATAGGTTGGTGGCGAGAAGTTTCTGCCAGGCATCGACGTCCGCGAATGCACTGGTCGGAATGCTCATGCCGGCATTGTTCATCACAACTGCGATACGATCTGTTGAAGAGACGATCTGGTCTCTGAACGCCGTAACCTCCGTATAGTCGCTCACATCCACCACTATGCCCAGGTGGGGTAAATCGTTTTGGACTAAGTTTATTTCTTCAAGTGCGATGCCAAGTTGCTTCTCATCGCGATCAGCAATACAAACCCGCATGTTGCGGCGAGCATACTCTTTCGCGGCTGCTAAGCCGATGCCATTTGCACCACCGCTAATCACAGCTGTACTGCCTGCTTGTAGTGCCTCGGTAAGATTCATGTTTGGTCGCTTAGAAGCTGTCGTCGAGCATAGACATGACCGCTGCTGAATCAGCAACCATGCCCGCCTCTAGTCCTTCAGCTTTTGGCAGCAAGCGATCAAAGAAGAAGCGTGCGGTAACTTTTTTTGCTCTACCGAAGTTATTATCAGGCGCGATCGCCGCCATTCGACCCCAGAGCCACGCGAATGCCGTGAGTCCAGTTAGTTCGAGATAGTCGGTCGAGACAGAGCCGATGAGATTTGGGTCCTCGGCGGATCGATCTATCAATGAATGAGTGACCCTGAGGAGCCTATCTAGAGCGTCATTCAAGGCGGGTTGGAATTCAGCCGCCACTTCACTTTGCGCCATGACATCGATAAATTTTCTCATCGTTGCCCCGTTATCGCGCATTACCTTGCGACCCAGTAGATCTGCTGCCTGGACACCATTTGTGCCTTCATAGATCTGCGCAATACGCACGTCGCGAACAATTTGCTCAACACCCCATTCCTTTATGTAGCCGTGGCCACCTAACACTTGCTGCGCGTTCACGGCGCCCTCAAAACCTTTATCGCTCAAATAGGCTTTTGCAATCGGTGTGAGTAGCTCGCTCAAGCGCCCGGCTTCTTTGTCGCCATTGAACTTTGCGAGATCCAGCTGCAGGCCGACAAAAAGGGCAAAGGCGCGACCGCCTTCGTTGTAAGCGCGCTGGCTGAGCAACATACGCCTAACGTCTGGGTGCGCGAGTAGAGAGTCTGCAGGACCATCGGGGTTTTGCGGACCCGTTGCCGCGCGTCCTTGCAGCCGATCCTTTGCGTAACTCGCGGATTGTTGATAGGCGAGATCACCACTGCCAAGACCTTGCAGGCCAACGGATAGTCGCTCGTAGTTCATCATCGTGAACATCGCAGCTAGACCCTGATTTTCTTCCCCAAGCAAAAAACCACTTGCACCGTCATAGTTAATTACGTTTGTGGCACTCGCACGAATGCCCATTTTGTGTTCGATCGATCCACTTGCCCAACCGTTACGCTCGCCAAGTGATCCATCTTCGTTGACGAGAAACTTTGGCACGATGAACAAAGAAATACCCTTGGTCCCGGATGGTGCATCGGGTAGTTTTGCCAGGACGAGGTGAATAATGTTTTCGACCAGGTCGTGTTCACCACCGGTGATAAATATTTTCGTGCCTGTAATCGCATAGCTACCATCAGCCTGGGGTTTAGCGCTTGATCGCATGATGCCGAGGTCCGTGCCCGCATGACTTTCCGTCAGCGCCATGGCGCCGCTCCATTCGCCGGAGTACATCTTTGGTAGGTAGGTTTGCTTTTGCTCTGGTGTGCCATGCGTGTCGATCGCAAGGGTCGACCCAACGGTTAAAGTGCCATAGAGATAGAGACTTGAATTGGATGCCCATAGCATCTCTTCGACCAGACACGCCAGCATCTTTGGCATACCTTGGCCACCA
>JAQWQN010000025.1 GCA_029244465.1 Pseudomonadales bacterium | reverse complement strand
ATTGCTGACGCATCGATTATGCAAGGGCTCGCTGAGTTTGGCGGCGTGGATCGTCGTTTCCAAGTGATGGATCAAGTCATCGTCAACGGCATTGGGACGACGTTAGTAGACGACTATGGTCACCATCCGACGGAAGTGAATGCTGTTATCGAAACGGCGCGTCGGGTTTGGCCGCAGCGCCGCCTTGCGATGATCTACCAACCGCACCGTTTTAGTAGGACACGGGATCTTTTTGAAGACTTTGTGCGAGTGCTCTCTAAGGTTGACGCTCTTGTTTTGTTGGATGTTTATGCGGCCGGGGAGACAAGAATAGCCGGCGCTGATGGTCGCTCCCTATCGCAAGCAATACGCCAGAGAGGTGTTTTAAGTCCGGTTTTTGCAGCGGATCCAGAGGAGGCGATTGCATTGCTTCCTTCATTTATAAATGAGGGTGATGTACTGCTAGTTCAAGGGGCAGGCAATGTCTCTCGAATCTCAAATAAGCTGAGGCACGCCAATGTTTAATCTTGGGATATTCAATCGGTCTTCGTTCCAGCAATTCATGATTGCGATACTCGTTATCGGCTCAGGTTCGGCCGCGGTCGTGGGGTGGCAGAAGTTAGACACGCGCATCGAAAAATTCCACATTCTTGGCGAACTCAGTGCCAGAGAGCAACTGAAAGTGACCGGCACGTTGAGGGAGCTTGACCTTGGCGGCATATTGAGCGCCGACTTACTGCGGGTACAAGAGCATTTAGAGCGGCTGGGTTGGGCGCGAGACATTTCAGTACGCCGGGTGTGGCCGGACACGCTCGAAGTCGCAATGCTGAAAGAGAATCCAGTCGCGAACTGGGGGTCAGACCAATTTGTCATCGCGTCTGGCAACTTATTGGAACTGCCGGATGTATACCCCGACTTGCCGCGTTTTGAGGTTGCCCTGAGTAGCCCTCGAGAGGCCATGAAGGTGTTTCGGTTGGTGAGTCATCTCGCCGCTGAGTCAGAACTTCGGGTGACGTATCTACAACAAGACCGACAGGGTGGTTGGAATCTTACGTTCCAAAATGGCCTTGAGATCTTTCTGGGTACGGAACGGCTCAGCGAACGTATGCGGCGGTTCAATCAGGTCTATAAACAACTGCGGGACAACGAGGTCGCAGCTGCCTATATGGATCTGAGATACAACAATGGCGTAGCTGTGCAGCATGTGGTCGAAGAGGTACAAGAACCAGGGCTGGTTGCGAACCAAGAGTTGCAGTCAATTGTGGGGTTGCAGTGACGGTAAGGGCGTGTCTTTCGGAGAATATTGAACATGGCAGCTGACACTGAGCCGCAAAGAATTATCGGGCTGGATATCGGCACGAACAAAGTCGCTGCTATCGTGGCAGAGGTGAGTGAGAACAACGACCTGGAGATCATTGGCATCGGGACGCATCACTCACGCGGATTAAAGAAAGGCGTTGTTGTGAACATAGAGTCGACGGTTCAATCGATCCAACGCGCCATTGAAGAAGCAGAGCTAATGGCGGGTTGTACGATCGACTCGGTCTATGCGGGCATAGCGGGCAGTCACATTCGCTCTCTGAATTCACACGGGATTGTCGCCATCCGCGATAGAGAAGTACTTGCGCAAGACGTAGATCGGGTAATAGACGCGGCGCAGGCAATGGCTATCCCTGCGGATCAGAAGATCCTCCATGTACTACCGCAGGAATATGTGATCGATTCTCAAGAAGGCGTAAAGGAGCCGTTGGGAATGTCTGGTGTCCGGTTGGAAGCCAAAGTGCACATGGTGACGTGTGCGGTTAATGCCGCGCAAAACATCGAGAAATGCATTGAACGGTGCGGCTTGATCGTTAATGACATCATTCTTGAACAGCTTGCTTCCAGTTATTCGATATTGACTGAGGACGAAAAAGACCTCGGTGTTTGCATCTGCGACATTGGTGGCGGCACGACGGATATCGCAATTTTTACAGGTGGTGCAATTCGACATACAGCGGTCATTCCGATTGCTGGCGATCAGGTCACTAATGACATTGCGATGGCGTTGCGTACACCCACCCAACACGCAGAGGAAATCAAGATCAAATATGCGTGCGCGCTGACTCAGTTAGCGAAGCCGGACGAGGTGATAAAGGTGCCGGGTGTTGGTGATAAGCCAGCCCGAGAACTTTCCCGTCAAGCTTTAGCAGAGGTGGTGGAGCCGCGTTATGACGAGTTGTTCACGTTAATACAAGCAGAGCTCCGTCGTAGCGGGTTTGAGGGTTTGATCGCCGCGGGCATTGTCTTGACTGGCGGCGCATCAAAAATGGAAGGCGTGGTCGAGCTGGCGGAAGAAATCTTCCATATGCCGGTCAGTCTAGGAGTGCCACGTCATGTGCTTGGGTTGAAAGACATTGTGAGAAATCCGATATACGCCACGGGGGTTGGCTTGTTGCAGTACGGATTGGATCGAGAAAAAGAAAAACCGAAGAAGCGCTACCCATCGGGTAACGCAATCGGCCGAGTTCGGAATTGGTTAAGCGAAAACTTTTAGGAGTCGAGAGACTCTGACGGTCAAGGAGATAGAGATGTTTGAACTAGTAGACAGTGCGCCGCAAAGCGCAGTCATTAAGGTAATCGGAGTTGGTGGTGGTGGCGGTAATGCCGTCCAGCACATGGTCACGCGCGGTATAGAGGGGGTAGATTTCATTGCGACCAATACGGACGCACAGGCCCTAAAAAGCTTGGATGCCCAAACCACTCTGCAAATTGGTAGTGGCGTGACCAAGGGCTTAGGCGCTGGGGCGAATCCTGAGATCGGTCGAGCGGCCGCGATGGAGGATCGAGAGCGAATCACCGAAGTGCTGTCTGGTGCAGATATGTTGTTTATCACTGCAGGCATGGGGGGTGGTACGGGAACGGGTGCCGCGCCTATTGTCGCCGAGTTAGCGCGCGAGATGGGCATACTGACGGTCGCGGTGGTCACGCGACCGTTTAACTTTGAGAAACGTATTGAGGTTGCAGACTACGGTATTCGGGAGTTAACCCAGCACGTTGATTCATTGATTACGATACCCAACGAAAAACTACTCGCCGTGCTCGGCGAGCGCACTAGCATGCTCGATGCGTTTGCTGCCGCGAATGATGTGTTGTCGGGTGCGGTGCAGGGGATTGCGGATCTGATCATTCGTCCCGGCATGATCAACGTTGACTTTGCGGATGTCCGCACAGTGATGTCCGAAATGGGTATGGCGATGATGGGGACGGCGCGTTCTTCGGGAGAGAACCGTGCGCGCGATGCGGCTGAGGCGGCGATTCGGTCACCACTTTTGGAAGACGTCGATTTGCACGGCGCGCGAGGCATCTTGGTTAATGTGACGGCCGGTCCGGACCTTAATATCGGCGAGTTCACTGATGTCGGCAACATCATCGATGACTTTGCGAGTGGTTCTGCCACGGTTGTCGTCGGTACTGTTATCGATGACACCATGGGTGAAGAACTCAAGGTCACGGTTGTTGCGACTGGCCTGGGTAGCAATGAGATGCCCGCTATCGCTGTGGACAATACCGTCGCTCAACAGGCGCTTGATGGGCAAATTGACTATTCGCAACTGGACCGCCCAGCATTTGCTCGCAACCAAGCAACAACGGCACAAGAAGAAGCACCACTGGATGACACGGGTCAGCCCGATATGGACTACCTCGATATCCCGGCATTTCTCCGCCGCCAGGCTGATTAAAGAGACGCCAGGCTGCTTAATGACTGTCAGACATAGGTTCGCTTAACCTAGAGGAGACCAGTGCCCTTTTTGGCTGCGTCTCCTTTTCTTCTGGCGATTAGCGCCCCGATGACTTAATAACCAATAAAGCTACTAGCACGTCGGGTCGCGCCATTTTCTGGTACGTGTTGCGAGTTGATTGCCGCAGTCCTAAACCGGAACGCTTGATAGCGGTTCCATCTTGTTGAT